>NZ_PXWD01000648.1:0-280 GCF_003011945.1 Halomonas sp. ND22Bw
GGAACGACGCTGAAAGTTCAAGCTGTCGACGATCTCAAGGCGCAATTTCCGCTGGCACTCTTGCTGCAGATCGCGCACCTCCCCAAATCGACGTTCTATGACCATCGGAATCGACTCCGTCGCGCGGACCGCCATGCTGAGCTCAAAGGAGCCATTCGTGAAACCTTCGAAGATGCGAAAGGCGCCTACGGGCACCGACGCATCCTCGCTATCCTTCGACGGCAGGGACGGAGGGTGTCGAAGAAAACCGTGCTCACATTGATGCGCACCCTCGGACTGC
>NZ_PXWD01000064.1:0-601 GCF_003011945.1 Halomonas sp. ND22Bw
GCTGTAAGATCCGTGCGATCCCAAAAAATTTTGCCGATGCCGATCAGATCCAGAAGGCGCATCATGTTGATTGCTCGCAGTTCATTGCGGTGGAAGAAGTACGCTTTTGTATTAGCTCTCGTTTTTTGTTGGAATATTAGTTTTTTATAAAACGTATTTTTATTTATTGATGTCGGTCAATGATCATATAAGCAGATGTAATGACGAGTCTGCCGTTGAGTATATCCAAGAAAAAGATCAGCGAATGCGTGAATGCAGGTAGAAAGGTCCGCAAAAGTTGAGCCTATGCATTCCCCGGTCGCGAAGGCGCGCTCGACGGTCAGGCCATCGCACATTTTGATCTCGTACCCACGGGGCTCTTGGCTTCTGTCCGTGGTCGGCACGTGGACCGCCACATGATCGCGTTCCGATGAGAGACGAGCCTATATGCGACAGCGGACTTGGCCCAGGGGCCAGCACACCCGTCATTCCGGCTTCACCTCCCGCCCGTCCCCGTGAGGACGACCCTTCGAGGCCAGGCGCGCCCAGCCCCGATCTTTATGAACCGTAAGATGCCTACGCGGTGGCGGCGGCCGGAGCCTCAACCGCGCTGAAGCGGAAG
>NZ_PXWD01000649.1:0-280 GCF_003011945.1 Halomonas sp. ND22Bw
GGGCATCGGGGCCGACGGCGTCGAGGCGGCTGCGCAGGAAGGCGGCCCAGTCGTGCGGATAGACGGCGTTCAGGGCCGCGACCACGTTCTGGAACGTATAGCCCTGAGGCGCCCACTGGCCGTCGTCGTGGCCGAAGAAGCCGCGGGCGAAGTCGTCGAGGGACTTCCTGCCGTTAGTGCCCTCGCGGATCAGCGTGTCGGCGTCCAGCCAGACGAGCAGGCTTTCGCGGTAGTAGTCGCCGGTGCCGCGCATCCATGACGGATACTGGCCCGGCACCCG
>NZ_PXWD01000650.1:0-280 GCF_003011945.1 Halomonas sp. ND22Bw
GGGCCGATACGCCCGAGGCCATTCTGGACACGGCGGCCATCATCATCGTCAAGCTGACGACGGGACGTTAGAGTCCCAACGGCCCGTACAGCCAGGTCAGCCAGATCCCGACGGCGAGGAAAACGCCGAACGGCAGCTTTTCCGATCCGCTGACGCTGCGCCGGACCACCAGAATGCCGAAAACCAGGCTAAGCCCGACGGCGCAGGCCCAAAGCAGCACGCTGGGCAGGCCCATCCAGCCGACCCAGGCCCCAGCTCCAGCGAACAGGAAAGGGTCGCC
>NZ_PXWD01000651.1:0-280 GCF_003011945.1 Halomonas sp. ND22Bw
ATAGATGAGATAAATTATATTATTTTATATTATTATCACACACTCTGTTTTCTTCCATGAGGAAAGGTCCATTAATAAGAGGGATTCGTCTCAAATTTAATTATTATCTAATAACTTAGATAATAGTTAAAGTTATATCTTATTACAATTGAATTATTAGAATTAGTATCCCATATAATTTCTACTCGTATTTTTTTATTATTGTACTAAATAAATCCATTTTAATTTGATGAATATTAAATTTTAAAATATAATGTCGTTAAAAATGGGTCAAAATTTA
>NZ_PXWD01000652.1:0-280 GCF_003011945.1 Halomonas sp. ND22Bw
CGGACACGTTCGAGCGCATGCAGGGATCGCGGCGGGGGCTTCGCACGGTTGCGTCGGCAGCGCATCGTGCAACGCGCAGGCCGGCGCGTATGATGAGCGCCTTGCCGCCCGCCCCGTCAGGGCGGCGCTCATTTCGTTCCTGCCGATTCCACGATGGCCAGTCTCAAGCTCGATCTGCCCGCCGACCAATTCTGCTATGGCACCCACCTCACCGTGCGCGTGACCGATATCAACGCGGCCAACCATCTTGCCAATGACTCGATGATCTCGATGATCTCCG
>NZ_PXWD01000653.1:0-280 GCF_003011945.1 Halomonas sp. ND22Bw
GCGACATGCCGATGATGGCCTATTCGCCGCTGGGGCGCGGCGGCCTGCTGGAACACCCGCTGATCCTGGACATCGCCAACCGGCATTCGGCCGAGCCGGCCCAAGTGGCCCTAGCCGCCGTCCTGCGCCACGACGGCGTCATCGCCATCCCCAAGGCCGGCAGCGTCGAACACGTCGAGGCCAACGCCGACGCCCTGGACATCCAGTTCGACCCGGAGGACCTGGAACGCCTGGACCAGGCCTTCCCCCCGCCGACCCAGGCCGTGCCGCTGGATATCAT
>NZ_PXWD01000654.1:0-280 GCF_003011945.1 Halomonas sp. ND22Bw
TACACTGATGCCTCTTAAATGCTGCAGTATGTCTAGTTTATGCGCATAGCGGAACAACCATCCCCCGACAGGCACGGAAAATCCTCCTCTTGGCCAATCACAGCCCGCCATTCCCCGGGGCCCTTCAGTTTCCTCTGCCGTTTCTCACCGCCCTGCGCTTTCTCTCTCGCTCTCTTTCCTCCATCCAATCTTCCAATTCTCCGTCCGCCAAAAGCCCTTTCGTCCCCCCGGTTTTGCCTCTTTCAGCAGCAGCCGCCTTGTCATGTCGTCGTCCCAGACC
>NZ_PXWD01000655.1:0-280 GCF_003011945.1 Halomonas sp. ND22Bw
CGCGGCTACGTCCTGCACGACGGCGCATCCGAGATGCGGGCCCTGGCGAGCTAAACCGTCAGGCGACAGCAGCGTCAGAAGCGGACCTCGGACACAAGCGGCTGAGCCTTATCAGCACCCGTCGCGATGGACAGGCCTAGAACCGCAAAGCCGAACGCTTTGGAACCGCGGCGGCCCTCGTAAGACGCCTCAGCTCACTCGTCTCTCCAGCTTCAACAATGAACCGCTGGAGCGGGGTGGCTCCGCGTTGAACTGCACCAGAGCCGACTTGATTTGAGGG
>NZ_PXWD01000656.1:0-280 GCF_003011945.1 Halomonas sp. ND22Bw
GATTCCCATAAATTTTTAATCCTCATACTCAACTCAAGCAAATATCAACTTAGGCATCGGAGGATTTTCGCTTAGTAAGTCCAGACTTTATCAATTTATTATTTGCGACGTTCAGAACCAAACATTCAGACTCAAATCGCAAATCAAGTTGTCATCGATCCAGATAAACTTTATTCAGGCACACATTACATCCACTTGTTAAGACCCCGATTACTTATTTGAACCGCAAAAAAATATTCGACAACACACCACGAGTATACAACAATCACAAATACTGAAG
>NZ_PXWD01000657.1:0-280 GCF_003011945.1 Halomonas sp. ND22Bw
CCCGACCGGCATCGGCGCCCTGTACGGCAAGGCCGAGGCGCTGGAGGCGCTGCCGCCCTATCAGGGCGGGGGCGAGATGATCGAGACGGTCGAGCAGGACCACGTGACCTATGCCCGGCCGCCGCACCGGTTCGAGGCGGGGACGCCGCCGATCCTGGAGGCCATTGGCCTGGGCGCGGCCCTGGAATGGCTGGCGCAATACGACCGGGCGGCGGTGCAGGCGCATGAGCACGCCCTTTATCGGCACGCTGTCGACCGACTTCAGGGGCAGAACTGGCTG
>NZ_PXWD01000065.1:0-594 GCF_003011945.1 Halomonas sp. ND22Bw
CCGGAGCTGCTCTTTAACAATCGATCAGATAATTCATGTGGGCGCTTGTCGGGATGTCGGTGACCAGTCACTAGATATCAAGACAAGCGACTCGTCAAAGAGACGTTTGAATCTTGAACCAGGTTTGGTTCCACCTTAGGAACTATCAAGCTTTTAACTGAAGAGTTTGATCATGGCTCAGATTGAACGCTGGCGGCAGGCCTAACACATGCAAGTCGAGCGGAAACGATCCTAGCTTGCTAGGAGGCGTCGAGCGGCGGACGGGTGAGTAATGCATAGGAATCTGCCCGGTAGTGGGGGATAACTTGAGGAAACTCAAGCTAATACCGCATACGCCCCAAGGGGGAAAGCAGGGGATCTTCGGACCTTGCGCTATCGGATGAGCCTATGTCGGATTAGCTAGTTGGTGAGGTAATGGCTCACCAAGGCCGCGATCCGTAGCTGGTCTGAGAGGATGATCAGCCACATCGGGACTGAGACACGGCCCGAACTCCTACGGGAGGCAGCAGTGGGGAATATTGGACAATGGGCGAAAGCCTGATCCAGCCATGCCGCGTGTGTGAAGAAGGCCTTCGGGTTGTAAAGCACTTTCAG
>NZ_PXWD01000658.1:0-280 GCF_003011945.1 Halomonas sp. ND22Bw
GAAATAGTATCTTTATCTGAACACCGTCTGCTAACCAGTTTTTAGGAAATTCTTTTTCTGATAATTGAACACCATTATAGGTGCATTTAACATGCATTTCTCTATTCCACTCCTTTATATCCTCAGACCACTCGGGAAATTGGAGTAATAATAGACGGCTAATATTTTTTACTATTATAAATAAAGGTAATATTATATATTTTCTAAGAATTGACTGGGTTACTAACATAGAACCTCTTATTACTTGAGCAAATGGAATGATATCCCAGGCTTCTGCTAT
>NZ_PXWD01000659.1:0-280 GCF_003011945.1 Halomonas sp. ND22Bw
TGTCCGACATAGGAATCGGCTCCTCCTTGCCCTGGAGGTCGCGTCCGCAGGAGGTACGTGATGCCCTCGATAGAGCTGCGCGAACCGGTATGGACGTGCTGAGCGAGATCGCCGAAGAGGCCGAGGGCAGTCCGAAGAACGGCTGGACGATGCACCGCGGCTTGGGACACTACGGAACCCATTACGCTCAGCGGGCTCTGATCGTCTGGCTCGGTTTCGGGGCCAATCTCGACGCTGATGCCGTGTACCCGCATGCCACGACGGACGTCGACGGGAAGCC
>NZ_PXWD01000660.1:0-279 GCF_003011945.1 Halomonas sp. ND22Bw
GAACACGCCTCACCGCTTGAAGCGGGCCTTGAGTTCACCGAAGACCTCCTCGTGGGTGAAGGTCCGACCTGCCGCAACATCCTGCAAACCCCGCTTGATCGACGCCCGCTGGTCGTCGGAAAGCGTGGCGCTGGCGTTCTCAACGTCTGTGACAAACTGCTCGGCCGCAGAGGCGATGAACTCTTCCAACGGCATGCCGATTTCGGCGGCGGCGCGTTTCAGTCGATCAGCGGCGTCGGCCTCCAGAGGGACAGAAATCGTTTCCATGACCTCGCTCAC
>NZ_PXWD01000661.1:0-279 GCF_003011945.1 Halomonas sp. ND22Bw
TTACTTTGACGAAGTTGGAGCTTTTAGAGTGCAGCATCGTGACTTTTCCGGCCAATGATTTGGCCCGTGTTGATGCTGTTAAGATGAAGCTCGCCCACGGCGGCCTTCCATCTCTTCCAGACCTCGAATGCCTGTTGCGTGATGCCGGGCTGTCGAAGCGCAAGGCCGCGGTGATCGCCAACCGAGGCCTGAAGCACTTGCTCGACGGGCGCGACGCCCGGGGCCCGGCGGAAACACGAAGCGATGCGAGCGCGCTCCTGTCGCAACTTCGCAGCTTCA
>NZ_PXWD01000662.1:0-279 GCF_003011945.1 Halomonas sp. ND22Bw
ACTGCAGGCGCGCGAAGCGGCGGGCGAGGCGGCCGTGCTGCTGGCGCTGGTCGCCAAGGGTGACGCCAGGGACGCGGCCGAGATCACCCGCCGACACGCCGATCTGAAGCGGCGTCTGGACGCCCTGGGCCAGACCGCCAAGAATGTGGTCGATTTCCCCGGCGCGCAGCGCGAGACGGCCGACCGGGCCGCCCTGGCCCGCGCCTTCTGGCGGCTGCGCAGCGACATCGTCATCCTGGGGCGTGGTTTCCACGACGAGGGGGCGGACGGGCGGCTGCC
>NZ_PXWD01000663.1:0-279 GCF_003011945.1 Halomonas sp. ND22Bw
CTTCGGGTTCTCGATGACGGCGGTTTCGGTGATTTCGAAGATCAGATCGGCGTCGCAGCCCTCGATCAGCTGAAGCGCGCGCGTCCGGAACGCTTGGTCTACGAGGAGACGTCCCGAGACGTTCAGGGCGATCGCTATATGAACGCCCCTGGCCCGCATTGCCGCCTGATCCTCGATCGCCTTGACGATGCTCCACTCCGTCAGCGCCCGGATCTGGCCCGTCTGTTCGGCGATGGGGATGAACAGGTCCGGCCCAATCCGGCCGCGTACCGGATGATG
>NZ_PXWD01000664.1:0-279 GCF_003011945.1 Halomonas sp. ND22Bw
GGAACATGGAAGGTAGCAGACCGCGATTACATACTGTTCCCTCACTGACACAACAGCTCTCACCGTCAACAGGAGCGTATCGGCGCTGTGATCGGTGAGGGCCGAGCCCACCACCGCGCCAAAAGCACGCGTAGAGCGCCCCGAAGCGGCCATTGTTGCACTCATCGAACCGCGCTGATCTCGACCTCTGCGGACGACGACGCGGGTTGTTTTTTCACGAACGTATCGCTCGAGGTGACGGAAGCCCACTGTCGACAGCAAGCCGTGGTGCACCGCGTG
>NZ_PXWD01000665.1:0-279 GCF_003011945.1 Halomonas sp. ND22Bw
GATGACGATGCCCGCCTGGTCGATGGAGAAGGTCAGGTCCAGGGCCGTGACCTCGGCGCCGACCGACAGGCTGTCGGCGGTCAGATGCTGGTTCGGGGCCGTGATCAGGGGCGTCAGGCTGGTGAAGGCGACATCGCCCTTCAACCCCTTCACCGCGCCGGCCGGGCTGACGAAATCCAGGCCGGGCGTGGTCAGGCGGCCGCTTGACGTCGGCTCGGCGTCCTTGGTCCAGTCGAAGCGCCCTTCGAACCCGACCGAGCCCTGAACCGGCGACTGGAT
>NZ_PXWD01000666.1:0-279 GCF_003011945.1 Halomonas sp. ND22Bw
GGATGGTCTTGCCCGCCAGGTCGGCCGGCTTCTTGAGGGCGCCGTCCCTGCGCACGATGATGGCGTTGGGATTCAGGTCGTCCTGGATCGCCACGGCCCTGAGCGCGGCCTGCGGGTTGGCGACGTTGAACTCGATCATCGACGACAGGTCGGCCGAGGCCACGTCGTAGGCGCCGCTGCCGACCAGGCTGATGGCGGCCGTCGAGCCGTTGCCGGTGTCGATGGCGACATCGAGGCCCGCATCCTTGTAGTAGCCGCGCTGGTGCGCCAGCAGGAAGC
>NZ_PXWD01000066.1:0-591 GCF_003011945.1 Halomonas sp. ND22Bw
GACGTGAGGGGATCGCCGCCTCGATGTACTACGGCTGGTCCAAGGAGTTCCTGGAGGCGGGCAAGAAGCGCCTGTCTGGCGACACGGCGCGCGCGGCCACCACGGACGAGGTGCGGGATCTGCGCCGCGAGACGGGGGCGCTGAAGGAGGTCGTGGCTGACCTCGTTCTGGAGAACCGCCTGCTTAAAAAAAGCATGAGCGGGGCTGGGGGCGACGAGGCATGAGGTACCCGGCCCCCGAGAAGCTGGAGATCATCCGGCTCGTCCAGCAATCCCACCTGCCGGTGCGTGCCACCCTGGACAAGCTCGGCATCACCCGCTCGACGTTTTACCGGTGGTACGATGCCTACCAGCGCGGCGGCCCCGAGGCGTTGAAGGACCATCCTTCGCAGCCGAGCCGGGTCTGGAACCGTCTACCTGCGGAGATCCGCGAGCAGATCGTTTCCCTGGCTCTGGAGCAGCCTGAACTCAGCCCGCGTGAGCTGGCGGTGCGCTTCACCGACGAGCGCCGCTACTTCGTCTCGGAAGCGACCGTCTACCGGTTGCTCAAATCTCAGGACCTGATCACAAGTCCGGCCTATATCGTCATCAA
>NZ_PXWD01000667.1:0-279 GCF_003011945.1 Halomonas sp. ND22Bw
CGCGCGCTCTATCTCGTCCAGGCGAACGGCAAGGCCATCCGCTACCGGGTCGCGGTCGGCCGCGCGGGCGCGACCTGGACGGGCGTGGAACGGGTCACCGCCAAGCAGACCTGGCCGGGCTGGACACCGACGCCGGAGATGCGCCGGCGCCGGCCGGGCCTGCCGCACCACGTCGCGGGCGGTCCGCGCAACCCCCTCGGCGCGCGGGCACTCTATCTCGGCGACTCGGCCTATCGCATCCACGGAACGACGGAGCCGGGCTCGATCGGCCGCGCCGCG
>NZ_PXWD01000668.1:0-279 GCF_003011945.1 Halomonas sp. ND22Bw
TTCTTTGCGGCCTGGAGGAAGGGACGGCGGCCGCCATTGGCGCGGCCCTGAACGATCCGCCCAGCAACTCGGCCGTCCGCGCCCTGCTGAGCCGACTGGTCGCCAAGGGGCTGGTCGTGCATCGCACGGTCGATCAGACCTACATCTATTCCCCGGCGTCAGGAGCGGCCTCCGTCGCGGAGACATCCCTGCAGCGAATGGTGCGCACCTTCTTCGACGGCTCCGTCGCCAATGCCGCCACTGCGCTTCTGGGCATGGCGCCCAAGCTGAAGGACGAAG
>NZ_PXWD01000669.1:0-279 GCF_003011945.1 Halomonas sp. ND22Bw
GAAATCGAGACCCCAGCGACCACGGTCGTTCAGGCGAAGGCCGCGACGCTGCGGCGCGGGCGTATTGCGCTGGGCGGCCTGGGCTTCCGACAGCGAGACCGTGCTGGACGCACTCTGGGCGAGCGCCGACGTCGACGCGGCAAGCGCCGTCGTCGCCATCATCACAGCCAGGAAACCACCGAACCGCATAACCAAACCCTTCGAACCCCGCCAAATGGCGACGTTTCAACCCCGGACCGACCTTATATGGTCGTGAACCCGGCGATTAGACACCGGGCG
>NZ_PXWD01000670.1:0-279 GCF_003011945.1 Halomonas sp. ND22Bw
AGCCAGCTGCGCACCGCTGCCTGACCGCGCGGCTGGACTTTCCGGCAGGTGCGCCTAGCTACGGCGGCATGTACGCCTTCGACATCGCCACGACCGACCGCGCGGAATTGTACCGCGAACTGACCGCCGCGCTCGACGCGCTGACCGCGGGCGAGCCGGACGCGATCGCCAACATGGCCAATGCCGCCGCGATGATCGGCCAGTATCTGCCCGACCTGAACTGGGCCGGCTTCTATCGGATGGTCGGCGACGAACTGGTGCTGGGGCCGTTCCAGGGCA
>NZ_PXWD01000671.1:0-279 GCF_003011945.1 Halomonas sp. ND22Bw
TCGGTGACCGTCACGCCGGGGTTGGCATACTGGCTGGCCTGGGTGAACAGGCCATTGATGTTCAGGCCCACGCCGCTGCCCTTGAGCAGTTGCGCCTCTTCCTTAAGCTTGAGGCCGTAGCGCAGGCGACCGTCGATGTAGCTCTGCAGCATGCCGGCGTCGGCGAGCACCTGGCGCGAGGCCTGGATCCAGTGCGCGATGGTCGCCACGTTCTCGCTATCCAGCTCGAAGGTGATGTCCGATTCGGGCTTGCCGCCGGAGGGGTTCTCGGAGACCACA
>NZ_PXWD01000672.1:0-279 GCF_003011945.1 Halomonas sp. ND22Bw
CGTCGCGCCGATTCCGCCGTCCACGACTTCGTACAGGTACAGGTCGGAGTAACTCCGAAGTGCGATCGCCGAACCGTCCGACGACACCGCTCCCCCGGTGAACATCACCGACACGGGCTTCTCCGGTCCGAGGGACACGGCTCCGACGCGCTCGAGCGGCGTCGGGCCGGGCTGCGCCAAGTCACTCAGTTTCTGATCCCCGATCGGTGTGTAGACACTGCTTTCGCCGAACAATTCCTTGGTCACGACAAAAACGTGGCCGTCGGGGTCTAGCAGTAT
>NZ_PXWD01000673.1:0-279 GCF_003011945.1 Halomonas sp. ND22Bw
TTGCATCGATTGCTTGAGCGAATTCAACGACTTCTTGATTTTTATCTTTTTTAAGTTTTTCTATTACAGGTTGATAACCATATGTTAAGGCGAGTTTTTTATCTTTTTCATTACCTTGTGAGAGTTGTGTTATTTCGTCAATTTTTTGTTGGTTCATTGTATCCACCTTCATATAAAATATTTACTATGTGAATTGCGAAAATAATCATTACTGTTTTTAATTTAGTATTTAGTTAGATGCTTTATTTTTATCGGATTGTTCTGTGTGTGTTTGTGCTT
>NZ_PXWD01000674.1:0-279 GCF_003011945.1 Halomonas sp. ND22Bw
CATCCTGCCGGTGATGGCGCTGATCGTCTTCTTCGCCTGGAAGTACCGCGCGTCGAACAAAGACGCCGAGTATCAGCCCGACTGGGACCACTCGACCTCGCTGGAGCTGGTGATCTGGGCCGCGCCGCTGCTGATCATCATCTGCCTGGGCGCCCTGACCTGGGCCGGCACCCACCTGCTGGACCCCTATCGCCCCATCGACCGGATCAAGCCGGGCCAGGCCGTCGCCGAGAACGTCGAGCCGCTGCAGGTCAATGTCGTCGCGCTCGACTGGAAGTG
>NZ_PXWD01000675.1:0-279 GCF_003011945.1 Halomonas sp. ND22Bw
CGAGAATCCGGCGAAACGGCGGTGGCTCCGGCGGTGATGCGGCACTCCAAGTGGCGGCGGTGGCTGCTAGTTTGGGAGAGAATATATGTGTGGTATGATGTCAAACATGTATTATGAATATATGGTCCATATAAGTCTATTTATAATGGTCCATATTACCTTACTAATCCAACTCAAAATTGGACTATCTCTCCTATTCATATTGGGCCTAATTCTAAACTAACCCAATTGAATATGTGTTTGCTAGTTTAATTAATCAAACATGTCTAACATATTTAT
>NZ_PXWD01000676.1:0-279 GCF_003011945.1 Halomonas sp. ND22Bw
AAAGAAGCCGATGGAGATCTTGAAGGAGGCCATCGACAAGTTGGAGTACGACATCAAGTTTTCCGCACATTGAAGCTGCCGGCCTGTTTCAGCAAATAAAGAAGCCCGCGATTGCGGGCTTCTTGCTTCTAGGCCGGTTGGCAGACTTCATCGCCCACTTTTGGCTACAAGATCCCCGGCAGTACAACCGGCTTCGGCTTCTTAGCCTTCCACGGCTCATAGACGGTGGTGTCCGATCCCATGTTCGCAAGAAGCTGCGCCGCCTCTTCGTTGCCGATA
>NZ_PXWD01000067.1:0-585 GCF_003011945.1 Halomonas sp. ND22Bw
CCGCGGCGACATCACCGCCAACACGCTCGACGCAGCCGGCCACACCGTCGACGCCGTCTGACTCCCGTACCCAGCGAAAGGAACTTCGATGAGCAAGCCTTCAGTGCTGTTCGTGTGCGTCAAGAACGGCGGCAAATCCCAGATGGCCGCCGGCCTCATGCGCAAAGCCGCCGGCGACCAGGTGGACGTGTACTCGGCCGGCACGAAACCCGGCGACGCGGTCAACGCCCTGTCCGCCGAAACCCTCCTCGAAGTCGGGGTGGACATCTCCGGACAGACTCCAACGTTGATCGATCCGCAACTGGTGCGCGATGTCGACCTCGTCGTCACCCTGGGCAACGAAGCGAAGGTCGATCCCGTCGCCGGCACCGACTTCGAGAACTGGGACACCGACGAGCCGTCCGAACGCGGCATCGACGGAATCGAACGAATGCGCCTGGTCCGCGACGACATCGCCGCCCGCGTCGCCGCCCTTGCTGCCCGTCTAGCGGTCCGCTGATATCGGAACCGCTAGCCGCGCAATCGAAAGACCCGCGAAATAGGAAAGAGGACATCACCATGAGCACCATCGAAGTATTCGAACCG
>NZ_PXWD01000677.1:0-278 GCF_003011945.1 Halomonas sp. ND22Bw
AGGCTCGTGGAGCGCATCGCTCAACAAGTTCGTGCCGCAGCGCCAGCTCCCGGTGCATGCGCGCCAGCTCTTTCCCGAAAGCGTGCTGGGTGCGAACGCGCCCGATCCGACGCAAGCGGGCGCCACGATCAGCGACGAAGGCGATGTCCGCGTCTGGACGCTCGATGGCGAGGTGCTGATTGCCAGCATCCATTCGAAGATGAACGCCATCAGCCCCGACGTGGCCGAGTCGCTGGCGGCTGCCGTCGAGCTTGCCGAGGCCGAGTACCAGGGCCTGG
>NZ_PXWD01000678.1:0-278 GCF_003011945.1 Halomonas sp. ND22Bw
CAGACGCTGAACGGCGCCCTCGACGTCCTTGCCCGCGACCAGCATCAGGTCGGCCATTTCGTCCATCACCACGACCAGGAAGGGCAGGGGTTCAGGGCGGATCTTCTCGCTTTCGTAAACCGGACGGCCCTGGTCGTCGAAACCCGTCTGGACCGTGCGCTCGAAATGCTCGCCCTTTTCCTGCGCCTCGCGGGCGCGCTCGTTGTAGGAGGCGATGTTGCGCACACCCAGCTTGGACATGCGGCGATAGCGGTCCTCCATCTCGCGCACCGTCCATT
>NZ_PXWD01000679.1:0-278 GCF_003011945.1 Halomonas sp. ND22Bw
CGATGGAATACAGCATGACCGGACGCTCGGCCTCGGCCGCCACCTCGCGCAGGATGTGGATGCTCTCGGCCTCCAGACGCTGAAGATGGGTCAGGCGCGCAGGCGGCAGGGCGAGGCTGTTTCTGGTCAGGGTGGCGATACTCACCGAGGCGTCTCCGTCGAACGCCATGTGACAACGCCAATGCGCGCCTAGGGACAAGCGAGGGTTACTGTCGTCCGCTGTGAGATTTTCGGCCCGCAGCATCCGATCCCGGCGCCCGAGCGTAACGGAACCATGG
>NZ_PXWD01000680.1:0-278 GCF_003011945.1 Halomonas sp. ND22Bw
ACGACGCGCGAGAAGAGAAAATCCGTTGTCGAACCTGGTCAAACCCCAGGCACGGCGCATCGGTCGGGTCGAATGGGTAGCAGGTGGATGTCGAACTGCCGTCCTGCAGGAGCCGGTGTCTCTGACTGTTTCAGCGCATATATTCGGCCGTTTGGATGCGGTCCCAGGCAGGCGCGGCACGCCGTCCACGGCACCCGCAGCGCTGGCCCGGCTTGTTCTTTCCGCACACTGCCTACACCAGAGGGTTCTATGCGATTGGCTGAATTCATCAGGGACCA
>NZ_PXWD01000681.1:0-278 GCF_003011945.1 Halomonas sp. ND22Bw
CCGGTACTATGGGCGGGAACGGAGAGAACCGCCCCGGGCACCTGCGCTCGCCGAGCTGGTGGAACGCGGAGTGTGGTGGTGCCTGGACTAGGCCGGAACGAGCCCCTTGAGCATCTCGCTCTGTCCCGAGGTGATCCCGTGAGACTTCCTCACGATCTCGCAGCCCATTTCCACCACGATGCAGAGAACATCAGTAACATCGACGCCCATGGTTTCGGCTACCCACTCCATTAGATCGATGTTCTCGACCCGAATGTCTAAGTCTAGTTTCATACTCT
>NZ_PXWD01000682.1:0-278 GCF_003011945.1 Halomonas sp. ND22Bw
ATGAGTATATGATGCGTCGGGAATGGTCGGGATAGCTCAGTTGGTAGAGCAGAGGACTGAAAATCCTCGTGTCACCAGTTCAAATCTGGTTCCTGGCACATGATTCATTTTGATAAGTATCTATTCTACAAATTATATGGATCGAATATATTCATTAATAGTCTAGATCATGACACATACGTAACTTATTTATTTAGGTGTCTAGAGATAGACCCCATCTCTAAAATGGATGGGTAAAGAGTATATAAAATAGTTAAAAAAATTTGATTCTGTTTTCT
>NZ_PXWD01000683.1:0-278 GCF_003011945.1 Halomonas sp. ND22Bw
CGATACTTCCCCCGTCGTCAAAAGAATACGGCCTGGCAGCAACTGCTGATAGCAGCACGTTTGGAGGCGCCTGATCCGCCCGCGCTGCCGTGCCCGTGGAGACGGAGCGTTGATATCTCTGGGTTGCGGATACTGGCTCCTGAGCGGTCACAGTCAGCGGAAAGATTGCCAGTGCGATCCCGATCATTGGAGATTTCATCACAGCCTCCTCTCGTTCGTGAACGAATCCAATATTAGCGCTTTCGATTACTCTCGAAAACACAGAATTTTTGTTCTAT
>NZ_PXWD01000684.1:0-278 GCF_003011945.1 Halomonas sp. ND22Bw
GCTCGACGTGATCGAGCGCGAAGGCCTGGTCGCGAATGCGCAGCGCGTCGGCGCCTATCTGCGTGGCCGACTCACGCAGCTTGCGGACCGCCATGCGCTGATCGGCGACGTGCGCGGCGCCGGCTTCTTCGTCGGCGTCGAGCTGGTGACGGACCGCCAGGCGCGCACGCCGGCAACCGCCGAGACCGCCCGCCTCGTCAACGCGATGCGCGAGCGCGGCGTCCTGTTCAGCGCCACCGGCGAGCAGGCCAACACGCTGAAGATCCGCCCGCCACTCG
>NZ_PXWD01000685.1:0-278 GCF_003011945.1 Halomonas sp. ND22Bw
GAAGTGCTTCTTCCCAGCGCCGCTGGTCTCAAACGCGACGAGCGCATCCGACCCGGCCGAACCCGCCGTCACGTCGCGGCGCAGCTTGATCCCCGGTTCCGTGACTTCACGCTGCCAGGCGGCGGCCCGCTGCTCCAGGTCTTGCCAGCGTCGGACCTGGGTCGGATTGTCCGCCGTTTCCTGCTGCAGTTGTCGCAGCTTCTCCTGATAGACCTTCGCGCCGGCCGCATACGGCTCCAGAAACTCATCGCGGCCGGTCACCAGGAATCCACGATAGC
>NZ_PXWD01000068.1:0-584 GCF_003011945.1 Halomonas sp. ND22Bw
CAGCGCGCCGGTGGTGCCGCCCGGCATCGTCTCGTCACGCGCCGCGCTCATGCCGCCACCTCCGGTACCAGCACCGCGTAGTCGGCGGCCACGGTCGTCCTCACCGCGGTCCTGGGCAGATGCGGATAGGCCGCCAGGTCGAGCCGGGGCGGTCGTCGCTCCAGCCGGGCCAGCGCGATCAGCTTGACCGCGTCGAAGCCGATCGCTCCGAGCCGGATCGCGTCGGTGACGGCCGAGGCCACGACGTCCTTGGGCATCGCCTCCATCAGGCGCAGCACCTGGATGAACTCGCGCTTGCCGCGGTTGCCCATGCGCGCCTCCAGGAGGTGGCGCAGGTGCTGGAACGCCTCGGGCAGATCCCAGCCCTGGAGCGCGGCCGCCTGGTCGAGAGCGTTCGGTTTGGTCTCGATCAAGGCGAGGTAATGCAGCGGGTCGGACACGAACATGCCTGTGCCGTAGCTGCGCTCATGCCGGGCGATCTCGATGCTGCCGCATAGGATCACGACCTCTTCGACGAAGCCCTTCACCAGCACGTCCCGGAAGCCGTAGGCGGTCGGCACCGAGTAGTCGTTGCAGCGGTAGCG
>NZ_PXWD01000006.1:0-230139 GCF_003011945.1 Halomonas sp. ND22Bw
ATGGGGTTGTCGTCGCTCATCCTGTCCTCCTGATGACTGCACTATACCCTGTGCAGCTATGGAGGGGGTCACTTCAGCCAGCCGCTGAAGCAGGTGATGTAGAAGCGATGTATTACCTGGGTGAATCTCATCGTATAACCCATATGGGGATGACCAGCGATGCCTTGGAGTGGTACCTGAGGGCTGCTGAACAGGGCGATCCTTATGCCATGCTGCGCCTGTTCCAAGGCGGCGCCTGCGTGGCGGGGGACTACTGCCCCGAGGACGCCGATGGCTGGCGCGAGCAGGCGCTCGCCGAAACCCTGCCCAAGGCCGAGGAGGGGGATACCGATGCGATGCTCGCGCTCTACCATATCTATCGCCTGATGGACGACAGCGGAGAGGGTGTCGAATGGCTGGAAAAAGCGGCGGAAGCGGGCAATCCCGAAGCCCAGACGCGTCTGGGCATGAACATTCGTGGCGGTCAGGGCTGGTACTTTCTGGAGTCCAGGCGCCTGGAGGCTGCTGAGGAATGGTTCCGTAAGGCCGCTGAGCATGGCTATGTGCCGGCGATGGATGCGTTGTCTGCTGTTCTAAGCAATCTTGAAAGATATGATGAATCATGGGAATGGACGATAAAATCATCTGAGGGAGGAGATGTTAATGGCCGTAAATGGCTAGCAATCTGCTACCTGAATCCTGATGACTCACCTCGCTGTAAAACTGATAAGAAACCTGTTTTAGGTTGGGCAATTCTATATGCCATTAATGAAGAGGTGGGGGGGGATGCATCTGAGTTAAGCATGCGGCTCCGCCGCGATCAAGTAACGAGTGAGCAGCGTAAAGAAGCTGAAGTTCTAGCTGAGGAGTGGATAAACAAGAAGCCACCGCTGTCTAATTTTCCCCCACGTTTTGGCTTCTAGAGTGCGGCGGCCATGGTTCACAGCTTTGCTGATCTTTCCATGGCTGGCATGCTCTCTGTCGGCCTTCGCCCTTGAGCCCGAGGTTCAGGCCGCCAAAGGTGAGGGCATGCGTCTCTACAATATCCAGCATTCGACGGCGGCCTTGCCTTATCTCGAACAGGCCGCCGAGGCCGGTGATGTTGAGGCGATGTACTACATGGGAGAGGCGGAGCGTCGTCAGCGCATGATGAATATGACGCGAGCGGCCCTGGACTGGTATCTCAAAGCTGCCGAGCATGGCGAACCCTATGCCATGCTGCGTCTGTTCCAGGGCGGCGCCTGCGTCGCTGGTGACGAATGCCCGGAGGACGCCGAGGGTTGGCGCGAGAAGGCTCTAGCCGAGACCTTACCCAAGGCCGAGGCAGGTGATACCGATGCCATGCTGGCGCTCTACCATATCTATCGCCTGTTGGACGATAGTGGAGATGGACGGGAATGGCTGGAAAAAGCGGCGGAAGCGGGCAACCCCGAGGCCCAGACGCGGCTAGGCATGAATATTCGAGGCGGCCAGGGTTGGTACTTTCTGGAGTCCAGGCGCCTGGAGGCTGCCGAGGAATGGTTCCGTAAGGCGGCTGAACAGGGCTATGTGCCGGCGATGGATGCGTTGTCTGCTGTTCTAAGCAATCTTGAAAGGTATGAAGATTCATGGGAATGGACGGTAAAATCATCCGATGGTGGAGATCTTAACGGCCGTAAATGGCTAGCGAACTGCTACCTGAATCCGGATGCCTCACCGCGCTGCAAAACCGAGATAAAGCCTGTTATAGGTTGGGCAATTCTATATGCCATTAATGAAGAGGTAGGTGGCCCTTCATCAGAGAGAAGCATGCGACTCCGTCGCGATCAAGTAACGAATGAACAGCGTGAAGAAGCTAAATCTATAGCCGATGAATGGCTAAATAAGCAACCTCCTCTCTCTAACTTTCCCCCGCGTTTTGGTTTCTAGGATGCGGCGATCATTGTGCACGGCTCTACTTCTCTTGGCATGGCTGGTGTCCCCTCTGTCGGCCTTCGCCCTTGATCCCGAGATTCAGGCCGTCAAAGATGAGGGCATGCGCCTCTACAACATCCAGCACTCGACTGCGGCCTTGCCTTATCTCGAACAGGCCGCCGAGGCCGGTGATGTTGAAGCCATGTATTACATGGGAGAAGCGGAGCGTCGTCAGCGCATGATGAATATGACGCGAGAGGCATAGGCCTGGTACCTGAAAGCCGCCGTACAGGGCGAGCCTTATGCCGTGTTGCGGCTTGTAGAGGTCGGTGTCTGCACAGCCATGTGTCTGGCGGCACCGGGGCTGGTGCGATTCATTATCGAGAGCCCTTCTGACGTGACGTCTTCGACAGCCTGCGTCCAGTGAGTGTGGTGACCCTTCTCATCGCTCCTGTATCTGCTTCATCAATGAGTCCCATTCTCGGTAGCGTCCTACGTGCCTGATGATGCGTGTAGGCCTTCGGCTTCTCTTTATGTAAGACATATCTTACATGTTGCATGCTGTAATTTTCGTATCTTGAAGATATCGCCACAATTGCGTCAATTGGGAGATTTTGGAGATCTTTGTCGATTTTGTTCGCTATCGGGATACATTTTGAAACATGGTGAGGGGCTGTCAGTGCTCTGCCTTGTCGAAGAGTTGAGTGTTAGCCTCGCGCTCGATTTCTCAATCCGCTGAGTGCTTGCGTGCTCGTCTAGCGGAAAAACAGTGCTTTCTGACTGAACTCCGAGGAACCCGTTTCGGCATCATGCCATGGCGGGTGAGTCGGCTGTTGTCATTCCATCAAGAGTCGCCATTCGCAGGGAGAGGTTCGCCATGTCCAAGGAAGGCTCCGTTGCGCCGAAAGAGCGCATCAACATCAAGTACGTTCCTGCCACCGGGGATCAGCAGGCCGAGACCGAGCTGCCCCAGAAGCTGCTGGTGGTCGGCGACTTCAAGGGCGGCGCCGAGGAAACGCCCATCGAGGAGCGTGATGCCGTCTCGGTGGACAAGAACAACTTCCAGTCCGTGATGCGCGAGGCCGGCCTCGGGCTGCAGACCAGCGTGCCGAACCGCCTGGAAGAGGGCGCCGAGGAAGATGGCCGCGAGCTGGGCGTCGAGCTCGAGTTCAACTCGTTGCAGGACTTCTCGCCGGACAGCGTGGCGCGTCAGGTGCCCGAGCTGCGCAAGCTGGTCGAGCTGCGTGAGGCGCTGGTGGCGCTCAAGGGCCCGCTGGGTAACGTGCCGGCCTTCCGCGAGCGCCTGCAGGCGCTGATCGAGAACCCGGAAGCCCGGGACCAGCTGTTGAGCGAGCTCCAGCTGCTCGACGACGAAGCCCCCTCGAAAGATTCCTGATTCCCCGCACGGAGGCGAGGTACGCACCATGACCGAATCGACCCAGACCCAGGCTCAGTCTCAGTCCGCCGAGAGCACCGAGGACGTCTCCCTGCTCGACCAGGTGATGGCCCAGACCCGCATGGCGCCGGCCGACGAAGGCTACGACGTGGCCAAGCAGGGCGTGGCCGCCTTCATCGGCGAGCTGCTCAAGAGCGACGATGACCAGCAGGTCAACAAGTCGGTCGTCGATCGCATGATCGTCGAGCTGGATCGCAAGATCGGCCATCAGGTGGACGAGATCCTGCACGATCAGCGGTTCCAGCACCTGGAATCGGCCTGGCGCGGCCTCAAGCTGCTGGTCGATCGCACCGATTTCCGCGAGAACATCAAGCTCAACGTGCTGCACGCCACCAAGGAAGAACTGCTCGACGACTTCGAGTTCGCCCCGGAGATCAGCCAGAGCGGGCTCTACCAGCACGTCTACGCGGCCGAATACGGCCAGTTCGGCGGCGAGCCGGTGGCGGCGATGATCGGTCACTACGACTTCACGCCCTCCACGCCGGACATCAAGCTGCTGCAGTACACCGCCTCGGTGGGTGCCATGTCCCACGCGCCCTTCCTGTCCTCAGTGGCGCCGAGCTTCTTCGGCATCGACAGCTTCGAGGAGCTGCCCAACATCAAGGACTTCAAGGCGATCTTCGAGGGGCCCAAGTACGCCCGCTGGCGCAGCCTGCGCGAATCCGAGGACTCGCGCTATCTGGGCCTCACCGCACCGCGCTTCCTGCTGCGCACGCCCTACGACCCGGTCGAGAACCCGGTCAAGTCGTTCCACTACGAGGAGTCGGTCAGCGAAAGCCACGACCACTATCTGTGGGGCAACACCGCCTATCTGCTCGCCGAGCGCCTCAACGACAGCTTCGCCAAGTATCGCTGGGCGCCGAACATCATCGGCCCGCAGAGCGGCGGCGCGGTGGAGAACCTGCCGGTGCACACCTTCGAGGCCATGGGCCAGGTGCAGAGCAAGATTCCCACCGAGGTGCTGATCACCGACCGGCGCGAGTTCGAGATGGCCGAGGAAGGCTTCATCTCGCTGACCATGCGCAAGGGCAGCGACAACGCCGCCTTCTTCTCCGCCAACTCGGTGCAGAAGCCCAAGACCTTCCCCAACACCCCGGAAGGGCGCGAGGCCGAGACCAACTACAAGCTCGGTACCCAGCTGCCCTACGTGTTCATCGTCAATCGCCTGGCCCACTACATCAAGGTGCTGCAGCGCGAGCAGATCGGCTCCTGGAAGGAGCGCCAGGATCTCGAGCGCGAGCTCAATACCTGGATCCGCCAGTACGTCGCCGACCAGGAGAATCCGCCGGCCGACGTGCGCAGCCGCCGTCCGCTGCGCGCCGCCTCGGTGCAGGTCTCCGACGTCGAGGGCGATCCGGGCTGGTATCAGGTGTCGCTGGCGGTGCGTCCGCACTTCAAGTACATGGGCGCCAACTTCGAGCTGTCGCTGGTGGGACGCCTCGACAAGGACTGACGTCATGACCGCCTTCAGGGATCGAAGCGGACCGCTCGGCGCCCGGCTGTTCGAGCGCCTGTCGACGCCGGCGCGCCCCGTGCCGGAGGGCGATGCGGCGGTCGAGGCCACCCTGGCCTCGATCAAGCGCCATCTGGTCGACCTGCTCAACAGCCATCCGGGGCACAGCGAATGTGCCCCGGACCTGGGCCTGCTCGACTTCAACGACGCCACGCTCGGCGTGCTCGACCTCGAACTCAAGGTCGAGCGCGCCATCCGCGAGTGCATCGAGCGCTACGAGCCGCGCGTCCGCCGGGTCCAGGTCGAGACCCTGCCCAACGAGGGCAATCCGCTGCAGCTGCGCTTCCAGGTCCTGGCCATCCTCGATCTGGGGCGCGACACGACCCAGACCACCATCGACCTGCTGCTCAACGACAAGCGCTACCAGTGCCTGAACTGAGGCCGACATGCTGAACCGCTACTACCGGGACGAACTGGACTTCCTGAAGCGCCAGGGACGGGAATTCGCCGAAGGCAATCCCGGCCTCAGCCGCTTCCTGTCCGAGCAGAGCACCGACCCTGACGTCGAACGCCTGCTCGAGGGCTTCGCCTTCCTGTCCGGTCGCCTGCGCGAGAAGGTCGACGACGAGTTTCCCGAGCTGACCCACTCGCTGATCGGCATGCTGTGGCCCAACTACCTGCGCCCGGTGCCGAGCATGACGATGGTGCAGTTCACCCCGCACTGGCACGGCCTGAGCGCCGCCCAGCCGGTGCCCCGCGGCACCAGCCTGTCCAGCCGCGAGGTCGAGGGCACCGCCTGCGGCTTTCGCACCTGCCACGAGCTGACGCTCTATCCGCTGGCCCACGACGGCGTCGCGGCGCGTCACTCCCGCGAGGCCTCGGTGGTCGAGCTGGACCTGGCGGTGCACAGCGACCAGCCACTCGACGCCCTGGGCGTGGGCGACCTGCGCCTGCACCTCGGCGGCAGCGGCTACACGGCGCGCACCCTCTACCTGTGGCTGAGCCACTATCTGGCCGGCATCGAGCTCGAGGTCGACGGCCAGCCGATGGCGCTGCCCACGCGGCTGATGGCGCCGGTGGGCTTCGCCGCCGAGGATGCCCTGCTGCCGTACCCGCGCAACGTCTACCAGGGCTACCGGATCCTGCAGGAATACCTGTGCTTCCCCGAGGCCTTCCAGTTCTTCGACCTGCAGCGGCTCGGCGACTTCCTGCCGTCGCGTCCGGCCCAGCGCCTCACGCTGCGCTTCACCTTCTCGCGCACCCTGCCGGCGGATGCCCGGGTCGGCGACGAGAGCCTGGCGCTGTACTGCACGCCGGCGATCAACCTGTTCGAGCACGACGCCGACCCGGTCGATCTCGGCGGCGAGCACAGCGCCTACCGCATCCGCCCCAGCAGCCGCTTTCCCGCCCATTACGAGGTGTTCAGCGTCGATGCGGTGGACGGCTGGCTCGAGAGCGAGACCGGCCGTATCCGCGGCGAGCCGCGCCGCTACGTGCCGTTCGAGAGCTTCGAGCATCAGATCGAGCGTGATCGCGGCCGCGAGGCCCGCTACTACCGGGTGCGGGTGCGCGACAGCCTGCGCGGCGACGGCTTCGATCACGACATTTCCTTCGTGCGCGGCGACGAGCAGGCCTGCCTGGGGCTGCGCGAGACCATCTCGCTGAGCCTCACCTGCAGCAACCGCGAGCTGCCTGAGCGGCTGACCGTGGGCGACGTCTGCGTGCCCACCGAGGACAGCCCGGCCTTCGCCGAGTTTCGCAACATCACCCGGCCGACGCCGGCCATGCGGCCGACCCTGGACGGCAGCCTGCTGTGGACGCTGATCTCCAACCTGTCGCTGAACTATCTGTCGCTGCTCGACCGCGACGCCCTGTGTTCGGTGCTTCGCGTCTACGACTTCCGCGCCCTGGTCGACCGCCAGGCCGAGCGCATCGCCCAGAAGCGCCTGGCCGGCATCGTCGATATCCAGACCCAGCCGGTGGACCGGCTGCATCGCGGCCTGCCGGTGCGCGGGCTGCGCTCCGAGATGACCCTGGACCAGGAGGCCTTCGGCGACGAGGGCAGCCTGTTCCTGTTCGCCAGCGTGCTGGCCCGGTTCTTCTCGCTGTACGCCAGCATCAACTCGTTCCACGAGCTGCACGTCATCAACCTTCATAACCGCGAGCGCTACGCATGGACCTTGCAGCCGGGCCAGCAGCCCCTGATGTAGCGCTCGCTCCCCTGGTCGACGGGGCCCGGCGCTACGACTTCTATCAGCTGGTGGAGCTGCTCCACCGGCATCACGGCGACGACCTCGAGGGCGACCGCGAGGCCGACCCGGCCGGCGAGCGCGTGCGCTTCCAGGCCTCGGCCTCGCTGGGCTTCCCGGGCAGCGACATCCTCTCGCTGACGCCGAGCCCGGCCGGCCACTACGACATGCGCGTCAGCTTCCTGGGGCTGCAGGGCGCCCAGTCGCCGCTGCCGGGCTACTACCTCGAGGCGATGGCCCACGCCGAGGCCCATCGCGAGGGCGCGGCCGGCGACTTCCTGAACCTGTTCAACCACCGGGTGCTGTCGCTGCTGCATCGCGGCTGGCGCAAGTATCGCCACCACGTGCGCTACCAGGACGGCGCGGCGGACGGCTTCTCGGCGGCGATCTTCGCCCTGGTCGGCCTGGCCGACGACCGCCTGCGCGGCGAGACGCCGATCAACTGGAGCAAGATGCTGGCCTATGCCGGCCTGCTGGCCGGTCGCTCGCGCTCGCCGGATGTGGTGGCGGGCATCGTCGGCCACTGCTTCGACCTCGACGGCGTCGAGGTCGAGAGCTGGGTGCATCGGCGGGTCGAGATTCCGCCCGACCAGCGCACCCGCACCGGCCTGGGGGCCTCGACCCTGGGCCAGGACATGGTTGCCGGCAGTCGGGTCGACGATATCAGCGGCAAGTTCGCGCTGCGCCTGCACGGCCTCGACCTGGAGCGCTTCCGCGACTTCCTGCCCGACGGCCGCGACCACCAGGCGCTGCGCACCCTGATGGAGTTCGTGCTGCGCGAGCCCCTGGCCTACGACCTGGAGCTCGAGCTCCTGGAAAGCGAAGTGAGACCCATGCGCCTGGGGGAGGGGGGCAGCTGCCAGCTGGGCTGGACCACCTTCGTGCAGCCCGAGGCCCACGCCACGGCCCGGCGCCGTCGGGTACGCATTCAGATGACACGGTGAACCCATGAACGCGACGCTCTCCCAGCAGCAGGCCATCACCCTGGTGGTCACCAACAGCGAACGGCTCGAGGGCCGTTCCACCAGCAGTCATGTCTTCCCGGCGGCCGGCGGCACCCTGGGCAGCGCGACGGCCGACGACTGGCTGCTGCAGGACCACGCCGGCCGGGTGCGGCCCGGCCACGCCGAGATCCAGCGCCTGGACGGGCGCTTCTGCCTGATCGACCGCAGCGGCCAGACCTTCGTCAACCACGCCACCCTGCCGATCGGCCGCGAACGCCGGGTGGCGCTGCGCGACGGCGACGAGCTGCAGGTGGGCGAGTACCACCTGCGCGTGCACTTGGGTGACCGCCAGGCCGACGCCGCCGGCGTGCAGCCGCTGGCGACCCTGGTCGACGACGAGCACGAGACCCTCGAGGCCACCGAGATCCTGCCCGCCGAGGCCGCCGCGCCGCGGGCCCAGCACGATCCGCTCGAGGCGCTGGGCGAGGCCTCTCCCGCCCGGCGCCACCAGGACCCCATGGCCGCGCTGGCCGACGACCCCATGGTCGGCGCGGACGATCATCACCAACTGCTCGATGCCCTGGACGGGCAGGGCGGCGCGGCCGGCATGACGGCCGCGCCGAGTAACCGACGCTACGAGGAACCCGACATGGACGAACGGCTGTTGAACGATCTGGAACGCTCGGTCGGCGAGCAGCTCGAGGATCGCTGGCAGGAACCGGCGGCGGGGGAGGTCGGCCACGTCGGCGCCTCGCCGCTGCTGCAGACCCTCGGCGGCGAGCTGCGCTTCCGCGACAGCGCCGAGCAGCACGCCTTCCTCGAGGAGGCCGGGCGCACGCTCAAGGCCACGGTGGATGGCCTGCTGGCGCTGCACCAGGTCCATGACGGCAGCCGCTATCCGCTGCGCGACAGGCGCCTGCAGCCGATCGAGGACAACCCGCTGCGTCTCGGCCAGTCCTACGAGCAGACCCTGACCACCCTGTTCGCCGCCCAGCGCAGCCCCGTGCATCTCTCCGCGCCGGCGGCGGTGGCCGAGTGCCTCGAGCACCAGCAGCAGCACCAGGCGGCGGTGGAAGAGGCCATCGGCACCGCGCTGCGCTCGATCCTCGACGCCTTCTCGCCGGATGCGCTGCTGCGCCGTTTCCAGGCCTACCGCGGCGCCGGCCGCCAGGGCGAGGACGAGGACGGCTGGGCCTGGGAGATGTATCGCCACTACTACCAGGAGCTCAACTCCGGTCGCCAGCAGGGCTTCGAGAAGCTGTTCTGGGAGGTCTTCGAGCAGGCCTACGACCAGTCGGTGCGCCGCCAGCAGCGGGAGGGGGCATGATCCCCCGCCGGGCCGGGATCGCGCCGCTGGCGCGGGGCCTGGCGCTGGCCGGTGCGCTGGCGATGCTGGCCGGCTGCGCCTCGACCTTCGAGGCCGCCGGCAAGACCTACGAGGTGATCAAGGATCCCTCGATCCCGGTCGGCTATCCGGAGGATCGCCCGTCGCGGGTCGACCTGAGCATGCTGGCGGCCGACGACATGAACCCCAACGTCGAGGGCGAGGGCACGCCGCTGCGCTTCCAGATCCTGCAGCTCAAGGACGACTCGATGCTGATGTCGGCCGACCATCGCCAGCTGCAGGAGGACCTCGAGGAGGCGCTCGGCACCAACTACCTGGCGCATGATGACTTCACCCTGCTGCCCGGCCAGTTCAAGTTCTACGAGCCCTTCGAGGTCGAGGAAGACACCCGCTACATCGGCATCATCGCCTTCTACGCCGACCCCAACCAGGCGCAGTGGAAGAAGGTGGTGAAGATCGACGCCCAGGGGCGCGACTACCACCTGCTGGTGCAACTGATGGAGCGCGAGGCCGCGCTGAGGAAGGAGACCTGATGGCCAGTCGCAATCCCGTGGTCTGGAGCGAGGGGCTGTTCATCAAGCCCCAGCATTTCCAGCAGCAGCAGCGCAGCCTGCAGGGGCTGGTCGACACCCGCCTGCGCGGCGTCGGCGGCTACCTGCACGGCTTCCTGACCCTTGAGCTCAACGCCGAGTACCTGAGCTTCGGGCGCATCGCCCTGAGCCGGGCCAGCGGCGTGATGCCGGACGGCACGCCCTTCCACCTGCCCGACGACGACCTGGAGCCGCCGGCGCTGGAGATCGACGACGCCTCGGTGGCCAACCAGGTGGTCTACCTGGGCGTGCCGCTGGCCACCGACGGCGTGGCCGAGGTGAGCTGGGAAGCCTCGTCGCTGGCCTCGCGCTATCGCGCCGAGTCGCGCGGCGTGCGCGACCTGCACTCGCGGGTCGGCGACATCGCCGACCTGGACCTGGCGCGGGTGGCGCCGCGGCTGCTGCTCGAGCAGGAAGACCGCAGCGCCTACGCCTGCCTGGCGGTGGCGCGCATCCTCGAACGGCGCCCCGACGGCAGCCTGGTGCTCGACGAGAACTTCCTGCCGACCCTGCTCAACGTCCAGGCCGCGCCGGTGCTGCAGCGCTTCGTCGGCGAGATGGCGGGGCTGATGCGCGAGCGCGCGCGCAACCTGGCCCAGCGCCTGTCGACGCCGAACCAGTCCGGCGTCGCCGATGTCGCCGACTTCATGCTGCTGCAGTCGCTCAACCGCGCCCAGCCGCGCTTCCAGCACCTGGCCCGGCTCGGCCATCTGCATCCCGAGCGGCTCTATGCCGACATGCACGAGACCTGCTGCGAGCTGACCACCTTCACCGCCGAGTCGCGGCTGCCGCCGGAGTTTCCGGCCTACGACCACGACCGCCCGGAGGCCGCCTTCCGGCCGCTGATGCAGAGCCTGCGCCAGTCGTTGTCCACGGTGCTCGAGCCGCGCGCCATGGCCATCCAGCTGCAGTCGCGCCGCTACGGGCTCAAGGTCGCCACCGTGGCCGACCGCAGCCTGCTCGAGGACGCCGACTTCATCCTCGCGGTGCGCGCGGACCTGCCGCCGGAGCGCCTGCGCAAGCTGTTCGTGCAGCAGACCAAGGTGGCCAGCGTCGAGCGCATCCGCGACCTCATCAGCCTGCAGCTGCCGGGCATTCCGCTCGAGCCGCTGCCGGTGGCGCCGCGCCAGCTGCCGTTCCATGCCGGCTACACCTACTTCCGCCTCGACCGTCAGAGCGAGGCCTGGAGCATGCTCAACGGGGCCAGCGGCTTCGCCTTCCACGTCGCCGGCGACTTCCCGGGGCTGGAAATGCAGTTCTGGGCGATCAGGAGCTAAGCCATGAACGATCTCGCCACTCGCGACGACGCGCGTCGCCACGAAGACAGCATCGACGTCCAGGGCCTCGAGCGGCTGATCCACAGCCATGCCAACCACCTGGACGCCGACGAGGACTACTGGTTCCGGCTGCGCGGCCACAGCCTCAACCCGCTGGTGGACGCCGCCAGCTCGCTGCTGGGCATGGTGGTGCGGGTTCGCCAGCTCGACCGGCTCGACGACATCGACCAGCTCTACCGCCAGGTGGTCGACGAGGTCGCCGCCATCGAGGTCGAGCTCACCGAGCAGGGCTACGACCGGCCGACGCTGCTGGCCTATCGCTACGTGCTGTGCTCGTTCATCGACGAGGCGGTGATGAGCACCGGCTGGGGCCAGCAGAGCCAGTGGGCCGGCCACTCGCTGCTGGCGCGCTTCCACAACGAGACCTGGGGCGGCGAGAAGGTCTTCTCGATCCTCTCGCGGCTGCGCCAGGAGCCGCGCCGCTATCGCGACCTGCTGGCCTTCATCTACCTGTGCCTGTGCCTGGGTTTCGAGGGCCGCTACAAGGTCATGCCCCACGGCCGAGAGGAATACGAGCAGATCCTGCGCGAGCTGGGCGACCAGCTGGTGGCCCTCGACGAGCCCGGCGAGGACAGCCTGACCCGCCCGCTGGACAACGTGCTCGCCGCGGCGCGCCGTCAGGGCGACGGCCTGCCGCTGTGGGGCATCTTCGCGCTCTTCGCGCTGGCCATGGCGCTGGTCTACGTCGGCTTCTCGTGGACGCTGGGCGAGCAGGCCGACCAGGTCGGCCTGCTGCTGGAACGCATCATCGACTAGCCGCCGGGCGGGTCGAACCACCGCTTGCTTACGATATCGAGGGAGACACCATGCTCAGGGTAGAGCTACCGGCACTGATCGGCCGACTCAACGCCATCGCCCGCCAGGCACTGGAAGGGGCCGCGACGCTGTGCGCCGAGCAGCAGGCGCCGGAAGTGGGCGTGTCCCACCTGCTGCTGGCCGGCCTCGACCAGCCGCTGTGCGACCTGCGCGTGCTGCTGGAGGCCGAGGACATCGAGCCCGAGGCGCTGCGCCGTGCGCTCACCGAGGACGCGCGGCCGCCGCGCGACCTGGAGGTGGCCACGCCGAGCTTCTCGCCGCTGCTGGTCGAGCTGCTGCAGGACGCCTGGCTCCTGGCCAGCACCGAGTTCGGGCACCGCGAGCTGCGCACCGGGGTGATCTTCACCGCCCTGCTGCACCACGCCGGGCGCTATCTCGGGCCCCGCGGCGAGCGGCTGCTGGCCGGCATCAACCGCGAACGGCTGCGCCGCGACTTCGCCCGCCTGACCCGCGAATCCGCCGAGGCCGCCAGTGCCGCCGAGGACGACAGCGAGCGGCCGGCCCCGGGCCGAAGCGCAAGCGGCGACGACAGCGCGCTTTCGCGCTTCGCCACCTCGCTCACCGAGCAGGCGCGCCGCGGCGAGCTCGACCCGGTACTGTGCCGCGACCCCGAGATCGACCAGATGCTCGACATCCTCGGTCGCCGGCGCAAGAACAACCCGATCGTGGTGGGCGAGGCCGGCGTCGGCAAGAGCGCCGTGGTCGAGGGCCTGGCGGCGCGCATCGTCGAGGGTCGCGTGCCCGCGGCGCTTTCCGGCGTGGAGCTGATGTCGCTCGACCTCGGCGCGCTGCAGGCCGGGGCCTCGGTCAAGGGCGAGTTCGAGAAGCGCCTCAAGGCGGTGATCGAGGAGGTCAAGGACGCGGCCGTGCCGACGCTGCTGTTCATCGACGAGGCCCACACCCTGATCGGCGCCGGCAACGCCGAGGGCGGCGCCGACGCCGCCAACCTGCTCAAGCCGGCGCTGGCCCGCGGCGAGCTGCGCACCATCGCCGCCACCACCTGGCGCGAGTACAAGAAGCACATCGAGAAGGACCCGGCGCTGTCGCGGCGCTTCCAGCCGGTCGCCCTGGGCGAGCCGGACGTGGAGCAGGCGCTGATGATCCTGCGCGGCCTGCGCGACGTCTACGAGTCGACCCACGGCGTGCTGATTGGCGACAGCGGCCTGCGCGCCGCCGCCGAGCTCTCGGCCCGCTACCTGGCCGGCCGCCAGCTGCCGGACAAGGCCATCGACGTGCTCGACACCGCCGGCACCCGGCTGGCCCAGGCCCTGGACACGCCACCGCGCCGCCTCAGCCACCTGATGAGCGAGCAGCTGGCCGCCCGGCGCGAGCACGACCAGCTCGAGCGAGAGGCGCTGCTCGGCCGCCATCCCGACGCCGCCCATCGCGACGCCCTGGCCGAGCGGCTGGCGCGGCTGGACGAGGAGCGCGAGACCCTGGAAGCCGCCTGGCGCGAACAGCGCGAGTGCGTCGACGCCATCCTGACCCTGCATCGCGAGCTGCTCGATGGTGCCGAAGATGGCGAGGGCAATGAGGCAGAAGGCGAGAGCGAGGGTGGCGAGAGCGCCGAGCAGGCGCGCGCTCGCCGCACCGCCGCGCTGGCCGAGCACGAGGCCCGCCTCGAGGCGCTGCAGCGCGAGTTCTCGCTGGTCAATCCCAGCGTCGAGGAGGCCCAGATCGCCCAGGTAATCGGCGACTGGACCGGGGTGCCGGTGGAGCGCATGACCCGCGACGAGCTGTCGCGCCTCACCGAGCTGCCCGAGGAGCTGGGCCGGCTGATCAAGGGCCAGGACCTGGCCGTCGAGCGCCTGCACCGCCACCTGCTCACCGCCCGCGCCGATCTGCGTCGCCCCGGGCGTCCGCTGGGCGCCTTCCTGCTGGTCGGCCCCAGTGGCGTGGGCAAGACCGAGACCGTGGTGCAGATCGCCGAGAGCCTCTACGGCGGCCGCCAGTTCCTGACCACCATCAACATGTCCGAGTATCAGGAGAAACATACCGTCTCGCGGCTGATCGGCTCGCCGCCCGGCTACGTGGGCTTCGGCGAGGGCGGCCTGTTGACCGAGGCGATCCGCCAGCGGCCCTACTCGGTGGTGCTGCTCGACGAGGTCGAGAAGGCCCACCCGGACGTGCTCAACCTGTTCTACCAGGCATTCGACAAGGGCGAGCTGGCCGACGGGGAAGGGCGCGCCATCGACTGCCGCAACGTGCTGTTCTTCATGACCTCGAACCTCGGCTATGACGCCATCGTGCGCCATGCCGACGACCGCGCGGCGATGGACGAGGCGCTCTACCCGGTGCTCGCCGACTTCTTCAAGCCGGCGCTGCTGGCGCGCATGGAGGTGGTGCCCTACCTGCCGCTGTCTCGTGACATCCTCCACGACATCGTCGGGGCCAAGCTCGATACCCTGGCCGGGCGCATCCGCGACCGCCACCGCCAGGCCGAGGTGGTGCTGGCGCCGGCGCTGGCCGAGGCCATCTGCGAGCGCGCCACCCGCAGCGAGAACGGCGCGCGGATGCTCGAGTCGGTGATCGACGGCGAGCTCCTGCCGCCGGTGTCCCGGGCGCTGCTCGAGCGTCTGGCGCGTCGCGAGCCGGTGAGCCGCGTCGCGCTGGGCGTGGACGAGAATGGCTTCACCGCGGAGGTCGGCTGAGGTGAGCGATCACGGCGTGCTCGACGCGGCCCACGGCGAAGCCCCGGCGCTGGCCGGCATGGCCGAGGCGCTGCGGCTGGTCGAGGGCCACTCGCCCGACGAGCTGCGCCGGCGCGGGCTCGCGCTGCTGCGCGAGCGCCTGGGGCTGGCCTGGGCACGCTGCCTGTTCCTCGACGCCAGCGGCCGCTGGCTGGGCGAGGACGGCGACGACGCCTGGCTGGCCTGCGACGACTTCCGCCATCCCTATGCCCATGCCATCCGCCGCGGCGAGCCGATGGAGCTGGGGCTCGGCGAGGCGCGGCTGCGGCTCGATCATCCCGCCTTCCAGGCGGCCACCGAGGGGCTGCCGGCGGCCTGGCGGCTGTCGGTGCGCCCGCTTCGCGCGCGGGACGGCAAGCGCGAGTGGCTCGGCGTGCTGGCCCTGGCGGGCCCCGCCGAGCGCCTCGCGCCGCTGGCAGAGTGCGACGACTTCCTGGCCTTCGAGGCGCTGCTGTGCCGTCTATGGGCCTGGCTGGCTCGCCAGCGCGACGAGCGTCGCCACCAGGCGCGCCTGCGCGACTCGCTGGCCGAGGCCAACGACGGCGCCCGGCGCCGCACCCTCAGCGAGCGCCTCGCCCAGCGGATTCTCGGCGACTCGCCGGCCATCGGCGCGCTGCGCGACCAGCTGGTGCGCGCCGCCGAGACCCACCTGGCGGTGCTGCTGCAGGGCGAGACCGGCACCGGCAAGGAGCTGGTGGCGCGCGGCGTGCACGAGGTCTCGGCGCGCAGCGACGGGCCCTTCATGGCGATCAACTGCGCGGCGATCCCCGAGAGCCTGCTCGAGGCCGAGCTGTTCGGCCACGTGAAGGGCGCCTTCTCGGGGGCCGAGCGCCGCCGCGAGGGGCTGTTCGGCCAGGCCGACGGCGGCACCCTGTTCCTCGACGAGATCGGCGACATGCCGCTGGCGCTACAGGCCAAGCTGCTGCGCGTGCTCGAGTCGGGGCGCTATCGCCCGCTCGGCGGCGACGACGAGCGGCGGGTCGATCTGCGCCTGGTGGCGGCGACCCACCAGCCGCTGCACCGGCGCATCCGCGAGGGCGCCTTCCGCGCCGACCTCTACTACCGCCTCGGCCAGTTCCCGCTCACGCTGCCCGCACTGCGCGAGCGCCGCGAGGACATTCCGGCCCTGGCCCGGGCCTTCGTCGACGACTTCTGTCGTCGCGAGGGCCGCGAGGATATCGGCCTGGGGCGCGCGGTGCTGCGCGCCCTCGCCGAACGCGACTTCCCCGGCAACGTGCGCGAGCTCAGGAACCTGATCGACTACGCCTGCGCCATGACCCGCGACGGCGAGGACATCGCCCCCGAGGCGCTGCCCGACGAGGCGCCTGCGGTGCCGCGTGACGATGAGGCCAACGACGCTGCCGCGCCGGCGGCCGAGCAGGACGACGTCTTCGACCTGCGGCGGGCGCTGCGCGACTACGAGGCGACGCTGATCCGTCAGCGCCTGGCGCGCTTCGACGGCAACCGCACCCTGGCCGCCGAGAGCCTGGGCCTGCCCAAGCGGACCCTGGCGCACAAGTGCCGACAGCTGCAACTGGATAGCCCATGAACGTGAACGATCGACACCCCGCCCGGCGCCGGCTGGCCGGCCTGGCCCTGCTGCTGGCCGCCGGGCTGGCGCCGGCCGCGAGCCAGGCCCGGAGCGATGTCGGGGAGAGCGACCCGGCGACGCGCCTGCAGGCCGCCGAGGCCTGCGCCGAGCAGCCCTCGCGGCTGGGCCGGCTCGAATGCTACGACGACCTGTTCCGCGACCGCCCCGCGGCGGTGGCAGACGAGTCGCGCTCCCCGCTGTGGCGCGCCGTGGCCGCCCAGGAGGCGGAGCGCGACGCCGATGACGTCGGCGTGATGACCCGTGAGACCGCCGACACCGTGCTGATGAGCGCCCCGGCGCTGGGCACGGTGCCGCCGCGCCCGCTGCTGGTGATCAGCTGCGACGACGCCATCACCCGTTTCCAGCTGCACCTCCACGAGCCGCTCGAGGGCTCGCGGGTGTCGCTCAGGCTGGAAGGCGAGGGCGTCGCGCTCGACCAGACCTGGCGGGTGCTCGACGGCGGCCACGTGATCAGCGGCGGGCGCGGGCTGCCGGCCATCGGCACCCTGAAGCGCCTGCTGGGCGGCGAACGCCTGCGGCTGTCGAGCGACACGGCGGTCATCGACGGGCTGCGCTTCGATCTCGATGGCTGGCGCACGGCGATCGCGCCGCTGCGCGCCATGTGCCGCTGGTAAGGGGGAAACGACATGCGCATTACCCAGCCCCATCAGCTCGAACCGCTGCTCGCGCCCCTCGCCGAGGGCGTCGGCGAACCGGTGGCCGATCACGAGGACTTCGACTGGCTCGACGAGCAGATGATGAAGGTCGGCTCGCTGCAGCACGGCGAGGTCGACTGGAGCGGCGCCGAGACCCGCGCCGCGCGGCTGCTGTCCGAGACCGGCAAGGACCTCAAGGTGCTCGGCCACCTGCTGCACTGCCTACAGCACGACGGCGATCCGGCGCGCTTCGCGCTGTCGCTGGAGCTGCTGGCCGGCGCGCTGGACGCCTGGTGGGAGGCCGCCTATCCCTTCGCCGGCCCGCGCGGCAAGCGGGCCCGGCCCAAGCTGTTCCAGCAGTTCACCCAGCGCGCGCTGTCGCTGGCCGGCGGCCTGGAGTTTCTCGGCGCCGCCGAGGATCACGCCGCCTGCCGTGCGGCGCTGGACCGGCTGCGCGAGCGGGCCGCCGGCCATGAGCTGCCGGACGAGGCGCTGGCGGATCTCTCGCGGCTGCTCGATCAGGCCACGCCCAGCGCCGAGGCGCCGTCGGCGTCCGGCGCCTTGGCGGCGCCCGCGGGCGGTGGCGAACCGAGCCGCGCGGCGGCAACGGCCGCCGAGGCCGAGCCCGCCGCGCCGAAGGCCCCGGAGGCGCGGCTCGAGTCCGGCAACGATCGCGGCAACCGCCAGGCGCTGCTCAAGATGGCCGACTTCCTCAACGAGCAGTCGCCTGGCGAGGCGCTCGGCTATCGGCTGCGCCGCCACGCGGTGTGGCACGCCATCCAGGGCCTGCCGATGACACGCGACGGCCAGCGCACCGAGCTGGCGCCGGTCTCCGCCGACCGGGTTGCCGAGTACCGCGAGGCCGCCGCGGGCCGGCCGACGCCGGAGGACTGGCGGCGCATCGAGAACAGCCTGGCGCTCAGCCCCTACTGGCTCGAGGGACATCGTCTGAGCGCGGAGGTGGCGCGGCGGCTCGAGCAGCCGCGCTGTGCCGAGGCGATTCGCGACGAGACGGCGCGCTTCGTCGACCGCCTGCCGGGCATCGAGGCGCTGACCTTCAGCGACGGCTCCGCCTTCCTCGACGGCGAGACGCAGACCTGGCTGACGGACGTGGCCGGCCCCGGGGCGCCGGCGGCCATGGGCGGCGGCGATCCCTGGCAGGCCGGCCTCGAGACGGCCCGCGAGCGGCTCGCCGAGGAGGGGCTGGCGCCGGCGCTGGCGGTGCTCGACGAAGGGCTCGCGGCGGCGGCCTCGCCCCGCGAGGGCGTCTACTGGCGCCTGGCCAGCGCCGATCTGCTGAGGGAGGCCGGCCTCGCCGCGCTGGCCCGGCAGCACTACCAGGCATTGCAGGACGCCGTGGCCAACCTCGCGCTGGAAGGCTGGGAGCCGGCGCTGCCGGCCCGCCTGGCGGCGGTACTCGAGGCATGACACACGGCGATCCGACGGAATCGACAGGGACGAGGGAGCAAGGCTCATGTGGAAACAAGTGAAGGCCGGGCTGAGCCGCTGGGTGCCGGGCATGTCCCGGGCCGACAGCCAGCTCAACCAGGCGCGGGGACACGCCAACCGGGCCAAGGGCCTGAAGCGGCTCGGTGCCTGGCTGTGGGGGCTGCTGGTGGTCGCGCTGCTGGTGGCCATCTGGTGGCTGGGGCCGCAGTGGGAGGTATTCGACAGCCGCCCGCTGGGCCCCTGGCTCAATCGCCTGCTGGCCAGCCTGGCGCTGCTGGGCGTGGTCGCGGTGGTGTGGGGCATCCGCCTGGCGCGGCGCCTGCGCGCCCTCGACGAGGAGCGTCGCCACGAGTCGCAGCGTCAGCAGGACCCGGTGCTCGGCCAGGTCGAGCGCCAGGAGGAGAGCCTGGACGCCACCCTGCATGAGCTCACCGACAGTCTCGGCGGCGGCGCCAACGCCCGCTACAAGCTGCCCTGGTACCTGGTGATGGGCGTCGAGAACGCCGGCAAGACCAGCCTGATCAATCGCTCGGGCCAGAACTTCGCCCTGACCCACGTGATGAAGGCGTCCGGCCAGGGCAAGCGCGGCCGGCTGGGCTTCGACTGGTGGATCGGCGACAAGGCGGTGCTGATCGACCCGGACGGCGAGCTTTTGACCCAGGGCGCGCTGCAGGGCGGCGAGCCGGCCGAGCTCGAGAGCCGGCTGTGGGATCACTTCGTCGACTGGCTGGAGCGTCACCGCTCGCGGCGTCCGCTGGACGGCGTGGTGCTGGTGCTTGACCTGGCGCGGCTCAGCGACGCCGAGGTGGCGGTGCGCAAGGCCTACGCCTCGCTGCTGCGGGCCCGGCTGCGCGAGCTGATGGAGCGCCACGGCAGCCGCCTGCCGGTCTACGTCACCTTCAGCAAGATGGACCTGCTGCACGGCTTCGACGACTTCTTCCGTCACTACTCCCGGGCCGCCCGTCGCGCCCCGCTCGGCTTCACCTTCTCCGCCGCGTCCCTCGATAAGCCCGGCCGCTGGGAGGAGGAGTTCGCCGAGGCCTACGACGGCATGCTCGAGCGGCTGAACCAGACGCTGCCGAACCTGCTGGCCGAATGCCGCGATCGCGACGAGCGCGAGGCGGTGTTCCGTTTCGTGCGCCAGCTGGCCGGCCTGCGCGACGTGCTGCTCGGCTTCATCGGCGAGGCGTTGTCCAGCGACCGCTTCTCCACCGCGGCCATGGTGCGCGGCGCCTATTTCACCTCGGTCTACCAGCAGGGCGTGCCGGAGGATCCCTTCGTCGACGCTGCCGCGCGGCGCTACGGCATGAGCGACGGCGTGCAGCCGGCCCACCGGGCCACCAGCTCGGCGCTGTTCTTCACCGAGGAGCTGTTCGACCGCATCATCTATCCGGAGTCGGGGCTGGCCGGCGACAACGCCCGGGCGGCACGCCGCCGCCATCGTCTCCGCCGCGCCAGCGTGCTGGCCTGCCTGTTCGGCGGCGCGGCCCTGGTCGGCGGCTGGTACCACTTCTACGAGAAGAACGCCCAGGCGCTGGCCGCGGTGGAGGACAAGGCCGAGGCCTTCCTCGCCGTGCGACCGAGCCACTGGCAGAGCGACGATCCCACCGGCCGGGCGCTGCTCGAGCCGCTGGATCGCCTGCTCGGCGCGACCCAGGAGTTCGGCGACTACCGCTCGCGGCCCTGGCTGCTGGCCGACATGGGCCTCTACCAGGGGCACGAGCTGGGCGTGGAGGTCGACAACGCCTACCTGCGCCTGCTCGAGCAGCAGTTCCTGCCGGCGCTGATGATCGGCATCATGGACGACATGAACCGCGCGCCGGACGGCAGCAACGACAAGCTGGCGCTGCTGCGCATCCTGCGCATGATGTCCGACGCCAGCGGCCGCCAGCCCCAGCGCGTGCACGACTTCATGGCCGACCGCTGGCAGGCGGCCTTCCCCGGCCAGGGCGACGTCCAACGCCGCCTGCTGGCGCACCTCGACTACGCCCTGGCCTACACCGACCTGGCGGGCCACGCCGAGGCCGGCACGCCCGGCGCCCGCGACGCCATGGCGCCGCTCGAGGGCAGCATCGAGGCGGCCCAGCAGGAGCTCGCCCGCCAGCCCATGGCCGAGCGTGTGTACGCCTCGCTCAAGGCCGGCATCTCCCAGGGCAGCGCCGCGCCGCTGGACCTGCGCTCGAGCGTCGGTTCGGCCTTCAGCCTGGTGTTCATGGCCCGCAACGACGAGGCCGAGCGGGTGCGCATCCCGGGCCTGCTGACCCGCAACGGCTTCGAGGGCTACTTCCTCGAACGGCTGGACCAGGCCACCGAGCTGGCGCTGATCGATACCTGGGTGCTCGGCCAGCGCGACGACATCGACTTCAGCGAGGCCGACCGCCGGCGCCTGCAGGAGGCGCTGCGCGAGCGCTACGCCAGCGACTATCACGTCACCTGGCGCGAGGCCCTGGCCGATATCCGCCTGGTGCCGCTGCCCGACCTTCACCAGGCGGTGGTGGTGGCCGACGGTCTGCTCGGCGCCAGCCGTCCGCTGGATCGCCTGCTGGGCGAGGTGTCGCAGCAGACCCGTCTCTATCCGGAGCTGCCGGCGGACGACGAGGCCGCGCGCCAGGCCCTGCAGCAGTCGCCGCGCTATCGTCTGGCCAGCGAGATCGCGCGCCACTTCGCCGAACTCAACGCGCTCACCGAGTCGCGCGGTGACAACCCCTCCAACCTCGACGAGATCAAGGACGCCGTCGGCGACCTGCGCGACTACCTGCGCCAGGTCGACGAGGCCGGCGACCGCGGCCAGCAGGCCTTCCTGCTGGCCCGTGACCGCCTCTCCCTGCAGGGTGGTGATCCGATCGCGGCGCTGCAGCGCATCGCCGAGGACACCCCGGCGCCGGTGGGCGGCATGCTCGAGAGCCTGGCCGACCAGAGCTGGCAGCTGCTGATGGAAAGCGCGATCCGCCACCTGGAGAGCCAGTGGATGGACGAGGTCGTGGTGCCCTTCCAGCAGCGCCTGGCCGGTCGCTACCCGCTGGCACCCCAGGCGTCCCGCGAGGTGTCGCTGGCCGACTTCGAGGAGTTCTTCGCCCCGGACGGCACCCTGGACGCCTTCTACCAGCAGAACCTCAAGCCGTTCATCGAGGGCGCGCCGGAGGCCCTGCGCAACGCCGAGGGCGACTCGCTACTGCGCCAGGGCGTGCTCGACGCCGTGCAGCGCGCCGAGCGCATCCGCGAGGCCTACCTTAACCGCGACGGCGTGCTCGACGTGCCCTTCAGCCTGGAGCCGCTGAGCCTCAGCGCCGACAAGCGCCGCGGCGTGATCAGCGTCGACGGCCAGCTGATCGACTACGCCCACGGCGCCAGCCGCCGGGTGCCGATGATCTGGCCCAACGGCCTGCGCGACAGCAACGAGAGCCGCGTCACCCTGGTGCCGAGCCAGGTCAATCGCTCGCCGCGCACGCTGCGCCGCGACGGCCCCTGGGCCTGGTTCCGCCTGCTCGACGAGGCCCAGCTGACCGGCGCCAGCGAGCGCGAGCTGGAGCTCAGCTTCCGGGTCGACGGCGGCAGCATGCGCTACCGCCTGGTCGCCGACGGGCCGCGCAATCCCTTCACCCGGTCGCTGGTGGCGGGCTTCCGCCTGCCCAGGGCGCTCTACGCCGACGGAGGGCAGGACGATGCTGACGACGCTTAAGCGCTGGCTGGGCGCGTCGCCGAACCGGTCCGCCGCGGCTCCCGCCGTCGACTCCGCGCCGCCGGAGGCGGCGCCGGGGCTGGTGGAGGCCACCGTGGAGGACATCCCGCTGCTGCTCGAGGCCGCGCGGCGCGCCGAGGGGGAGGGGCTGTCCCCCTGGGTGCTGCGCGACGAGAGCCGCCTCGAGACCCTGCGCCGCTCGCTGGAGTTCGTGGTCCATCGCGGCCTCTGGCTGCAGCGTGAGGGCGACCGGGTCGCGCACTGGCAGGGCCGGCTGCTGGCGCTTCGCCACGGCGACGGCCCGGTGCTCGGCATGCTGCTGGTATGTCGGCGCGACGACGAGTCGGCCTGGCAGCTGCGCTTCTTCTTCATCGCGCCGGAGTGGCAGGGCCGCGGCCACGGCGCCCGGCTGCTGCTGGCCGCCCGGCGCGAGCTGATGGGCACGCCGCTGCAGACCCGGCTGCCGTTGCAGGGCGCCGCCCCGGCCAGCCTGGCGGCGGCGGGATTCCGGCGCATGCACGTGGACGCCGGCGGCGTGGCCAGCTTCGAGGCCCCGGTAGAGTGGAACGATCAACGCGAACGCACGCGCGGCGCCTAAGCGGCGGCGCGCCTCGCAAGGAGGACGCATGGGACGCAAGTTCGTATTGCTGGGGGATCTCGGCACCGACCACGAGGGCTTTCCGCCCACGCCGGTGATCGCCGGCAGCCCGACGACGATGATCGACGGCAAGCCGGTGGCGCGCCTGGGCGATCCGCTGGAGCCCCACGACAAGCCCAATCACGGCCCCCACCCGCGCGCCATCGCCGCCGGCTCGGGCAGCATCCTGGTCGACGGCAAGCCGGTGGCGCTCACCGGTCATGGCGTGGACTGTGGCGGCGTGGTGATCGGCACCGCCAGCGGGGAGGGCAGCTGACATGGCCGACCGTAGCGGACTGCAGTTCACCCTGAGCCTCACGGGGGCCGAGGACGCCGATCTGGCCGTCGTCGACTTCACCCATGAAGAGGCGCTCTCGGCGCCCTTCCACCTGCGGGTGAGCTTCGCCAGCCGGGCCGCCGACCTCTCGCCCGAGGCGCTGCTCGACCGCCCGGCGAGTCTGACCGTGTGGCAGGACGGCGTGGCCCAGCGCCGGGTCCACGGTATCGTGGCCGAGTTCGGCCGCGGCGACCGCGGCCATCGCCGCAGCTTCTACGAGGTGGTGATCCGCCCCTCGCTGTGGCGGCTCTCGCTGCGCCAGAACTCGCGCATCTTCCAGCGCGTCTCGCCGCTCACGATCCTCAACACTCTGTGTGAGGAGCGCGGCCTGACCGACGTGGCCTTCGCGGTGACACGCGAGCCCGCCGAGCGCGAGTACTGCGTGCAGTACCGCGAGACCGACCTCGAGTTCCTCGAGCGCCTGGCCGCCGAGGAGGGGCTGTTCTATTTCCATGAGTTCGAGGACGCCGATCTCGGTGCCCATCGACTGGTGTTCGCCGACGATCCCCAAGTGCTCACCGGCCTCGGCGAGCGCCGCTATCACCATCGCGCCGGCGGCACGCCGCCCCAGCGGCACCTACGGCGGCTGACCCAGACCGCCCGGGTGCGCCCGGCGCGGGCCCAGCTCAAGGACTATTCGTTCAAGCAGCCGGCCTATGCGCAGCTGCACGACCACCAGGGCCAGCGGCTGGAGCAGCACAGCCAGCGCGAGGACTACGAGCACTACGACTACCCGGGCCGCTACAAGGCCGATGCCTCGGGCCGTGCCTTCACCCGCCACCGGCTCGAGCACCTCCGCCACGATGCCCTGACCCTCGACGGCGAGAGCGACCTGCCCGAACTCACCCCGGGCGCGCGCTTCACCCTGGCCGACCACGACGTCGGCGAGTTCAACCGCGGCTGGCAGGTCGTCAAGGTGGTCCACCAGGGCGAGCAGCCGCAGGCACTGGGCGAGGATGCCGTACAGGCCGACGGCATGACGCGGTATCACAACACCCTGAGCCTGACCCCGGACGATGCCGCCTGGCGTCCCGCGCCGCGGCCCAAGCCGCGGGTCGACGGCCCCCAGGTGGCCTTCGTGGTCGGCCCCGAGGGCGAGGAGATCCACTGCGACGAGCACGGTCGGGTGCGCTGCCAGTTCCCCTGGGACCGCTACGCCGAGCCCAATGAAACCGCCAGCGCCTGGCTGCGCGTCAGCCAGGGCTGGGCCGGCGGCGGCTACGGCATGATGGCGATCCCGCGCATCGGCCACGAGGTGATCGTCTCCTTCCTCGAGGGCGACCCGGACCAGCCGCTGATCACCGGGCGCACCTACCACGCGGTCAACACGCCGCCGTATTCGCTGCCGGAGCACAAGACGCGCACCGTGCTGCGCACCCAGACCCACCAGGGCGAGGGCTTCAACGAGCTGCGCTTCGAGGACCAGCACGACCAGGAACAGATCTGGCTGCACGCCCAGAAGGACCTGGAACTGCTGACCGAGAACGACCGTACCGAGGAGATCCGCCGCGACAGCCACCTGGCCGTGAAGCGGGATCGCATCACCGAGATCGACCGTGACGACCACCACACCGTGCACGGCGAGCGGCGCACCCAGGTCGACGGCGACGATCATCTCACCGTGGGCCAGACCCGCCACGAGAAGATCGGCCGCGCCCAGCTGGTCGAGGCCGGCAGCGAGGTGCACCACAAGGCCGGCATGAAGGTAGTGGTCGAGGCCGGCGCCGAGATCACCCTCAAGGCTGGCGGCAGCTTCGTGAAGCTCGATCCCAGTGGCGTGACCATCGTCGGGCCGAGTGTGAAGATCAACTCCGGCGGCAGCCCCGGCAGTGGCACCGGCCAGAGCGCCCAGGCGCCGATCCTGCCGGGGGAGGCGACGGAGGAGAGCCATACGATCGTGGCGCCGATTCGCCACCGGGCCCAGCTCACTTCGATGCTCAAGGCGCCGCCCAGCTGCGAGATCTGCGAGGCGGCCGGCGAGCAGGGGAAAGGCTAGATGATACGGTCGGATCGCATCACGCATGTCCTGGTGGATGGGGTGCGCTACCCGGATGCGCTCAGGCGGCTCTATGCGCGAGACGATCTGGCCGAGATCGAGCCGCTCTACCTGATGACGCGCTTCAAGGATCTTGCCGAGCAGGGGCCGATTCTGGTGGCGCCGCGGGGTCGGGGCTTCGTCGACGAGATCCTGGCCGAGGGCGACGGCGAGCGAACCCGCGCCATGTCGCTGCTGACCGCTTCGGCGACCACCGAGGCCCTGGGCGACCATCTGCTTCGATTCGTCGAGGCGGAGATCGACGGCATCTCCCGGCTGGTGAGGTTCGCCGACCCGTTGGTGCTGCGGCACTGGCTGGCGAGCTTCGGCGACATCGTGCCGGCCGAGGTCATGGGCCCCATCCACGCCTGGCGAGTGGCACACTGGGCCCCGGCCTGGGGCGCGACGGCCGCGCCGCAATGGCGAGTCTTCGAAGCGAGCGAGTCTTCAGTGCTGGAGGCAGGGCGGGGGACGCCTGTGCCCGCTATGATGGGCGCGCCGCAGCAAGAGGCGCTGGAGGCGGTGGCGCGCTGGCAGTTCAAGGAGCGACTATCGGCGTATTTCAGCCGCCATCTCGGTGAGGCTTGGGCGGAGGTGCCGCTCGACCGGCGCGGCGATTGGCTGGACGCCCGTCTGGATGATGCCCAGGCCTGGGGGGCACAGACCGAACGCCAGTTCGCCATCTGGTGCGAGCTTGCCCTGTGCTGGGGGGAGACGTTCATGACGGCGAGCGATGGCCTCTACGCGCGTTGGGTGGCGGACGACGCGCCTCGGGGCGAGCTGCCCCGCCAGCAGCAGCTCTATGCACTCGATGACTGGAGCCGCTCGGAGGCGGCGGACCAGCAGAATGGAAACCGGACCACAAGGACGTCATCCCATGTCTGATCGACACGCCCAGCAGGACGCGCGCGATGCCGAATTCGGCGAAACCCCGTTAGGCTCAGCGAGTATGTGCCCGCTGAATCGCGAGGGCGCCATCTTCCCAGTGCGCTATGCCATCGATGAAACGGCGAGCGAGCCCGAGGACATCCAGGGGCCACACCCGCTGGCCGAGGGCTGGGACGATCACGGCTATCCGGCCCTGCAGACGCGCAGCTATTGCCTGCGTCAGCTGCGTGACGGCTGGCTGTACGTCTGGGATGAGGTGGACCGCACCTTCCACGAGTATCGCATCGAGGGGCATCGGTTCACGCGCATCGTCTGGCCCGAGAACATCAACGAGACCCGCCCCGACGTGCGCGAGGGGGATGGTGGTGGCGAGAGCAAGCCGTACCTGCTGTACCCCTGCCGCAGCAGTATCTGGCTGGCCTATTCCTCGGTGCAATGGACCTGGCGCATCTGCGAGCACCTGCGCTCGAACGTGGACTCCCGCGAGCGCTTCATGCGCAAGCTCGACGTGCGCTCGGCCGTCGAGGCACCCGGCAGCGTTGCCCATGTGGGGCCGCTGACGGAGCTTGGCCAGCACGTGGCCGATGTGACGCCGCAGGGGGCGGCTCGCGATTTCGAATCCGCCACGGTGATGACGCGAGCGCTCATCGAGGAAGAGCAGGAAGGATCGGAAGAGTCGGCCTATACCGCCCTGGCATTCAAGCCCGAGATCAGCCAGGACGCGGTGCTGGCCCAGGTGCCCGACAAGGATGAGGCCCTGTTCGTGGCGCTGGATGACGATCTTGGCATTGCCAACGACCTGACCATGCAGCTGCTGGGTGTGGAAATGGCCCGCGAGCAGTTCGAAGACGAGCATGGGCATCGCCTCAATACTGCACTGATGGTGCAGCGGCTGTGCGGTATCGATGAGAGCGATCTTCCCGAAGCCGTGCGTGACGATCCCGAGCAACAGCGCCGGGCTATCGAATTGCTGGACCAGCATTATCGCCTAAAACAGAGCGACGAGCTGTCGACGGCGGTTAACCGGGGTAGCCCCTTCGATTCGGCGATCCGCGCGAATGCCAATGCCAGTAACCGTCAGGCTCAGCTGGAAGCTTACGAAGCCGAGCTGGCCGAGCTTGGGGTCGGACCTCGCGACGATGACGACTTTCGGGAGTGGAAGGCCAAGGCGATCTGGCGCAACGACGTGGATTACGAAGGCGCACTGGCCTTCATCGATGAGCTGCAGCCAGAACTCGAGCGGCTGCAGGTGCATTGCCGTCGCAATCGCGAGGACCTGACCTCTTGGCTGGATCGCCTGCCGACATCGGCCCAGGCACTGTGCTTCGATGGCTGCAATGTGTTGCAGACTCGGGCACTCATCGAGTTCACACGGATGGTGAGCGAGGCACTCGGTGCCAGTGAGGAAGGGCAGCAATGGCTCACCGAGAGAGCCCGTCGGCGCGATAACCTGGTGGGACTTGCTCTGTTCAACTTCTCGCCGGAACTGGAGCAGGCTCTCACCCGAGTGGCACATGACTTTATCGAGGCCGAAGAGGCGGGTGGCCCATCGGTATCGGACGCCTCAAACGTGGCTTCTCGGGCCAACGAGATCAAGTCGGTGCTCGACCTCGATGCAGTACGCGACAGCCAGGCTTTCAAGGCGCTGGCGCCGCATATCCAGGAGTTTCTGGACACTCTGGTCACGGCCGTGCAAGGCCCGACCAAGCTCGCTTGGGAAGGGCTAGCCTACCAAGTGTTGCCTGCGGTGGGCGCGGGCGCTTCAGTCGGTGCCGAGCGTCTTGCTCAGGGGCTCTCCCAGACCATGCAAGCGGCTTTCGTGCATCCCGACAATGCCACAAAGAGCACTCAACTGGTCCGCGATGACGACTTCATGGCTCGCCACCGTCGTTGGCGGGGTAATGTCGTGCGCCGTCAAAACAGCATTCGCGGCCTGAGAGGGGCTCTGGCACGCCCGGCTGCGCCACATGATCGTGCTGCGCAGTTGAAGGATCTCAATGGCCAGCAGCAGGAGCTCGATGAGCTGATGACCCGTGAGCCGAAGCAGTTCGTCGCTCATCAGGCAGGAAGCTCCGGTGGGCCGAGCGAAACGCTCGGCTTTGATGAGCTGCGCGAACAGAATCGGCTCAAGCTTCAGGAAGGCGCCGCCGCTGCCCGGGCTCGAATGCAGGGGTGGATGAATCGCTATGGTGGTGGGCTGCCGCTGTTGATCGCCGGACTGAACCTGCTGAACGTGGGCAACACCCTCGCCACCATCGAGCGCGACGGCATGGATAGTAATGCCCGGCAATCCCTGATCAGCGGCTTGGGGTACACCACCAATGCGGTGATGGCGCTATGGGTGATGCCGTACTGGAATAAGCATGCGTTGTCTCAGACGGCTGAAATATTTGATAAGCCTAGAGCGGTAGCTAGGGCTGGCGTTCGTCAGTGGCGTGGAGTCGCGCAGAATATGTCCTTTGCTCGCACGGCTGCCAAACTGACCACCCGTGTGGCCGGTATGGCGGTGTTTGGGGCAATTGGTGCTGGTATAGAAACCTGGCAGATTTATGGTCAGTTAGAAGACTCTACCAGCACGGAAGAGAGCTTGTCGTTAAAAGCGAAAATGGCAAGTAGCGGCGTTATGGGGGGGTTAACAGGTGCTCAGTTTGCTGGAGCCCTGTTGGGCAGGTGGATCACTTTCGCTTGGATCATGGCACCTTGGATGGTCTGGGCCATTGCCATCGTCGGGGTGGTGTATCTTTTCTCCTCCTTTATCGCCGGACATTATCATCGCGAGGGCATTCGTCTCTGGCTCTACCGGAGCGGCTGGGGTAAGTCCCCCCATTGGTCAGATGATGATGAAGGTCAAGCTGACGAATGGCGCGCCTTGCTGGAAACCCTCTACCAGCCATCGGCCCGCCTGGAGCCGGTGACCAGGCTTGGCTACCGGGGGCGGGCACCGGTTCAGGTCCATCAAGGGTACTGGCTCAAGATTGCGCTGCCCTCGATGCTGGCGGGGGAAAAGCTCAAGCTCTCTCATAATGCGAGCCGAGGCTTCTGGGCGCCGGCCTCAAGTTTCGCGGATCGATCTGCACGATCGCCCGATGAACTGCCGGCAGTGGCGGACTACGGCCCGCAGGAGTCACGCGTCTGGCAGGCCTGGCTGCCTGCCGATGTACAAGCCCCTGAGGCGGAATTTGCGCTGTCGATCGATTATCCGGCGACGCTACTGAACTCCCCTAATGGCGCTGACTTTGTGTTTTATAAGCCAGAGGCAGATGCGGGTGGTTTTACCCTGGAGCCGGTGGAGAACGCCCCTGTTCGGCAAGCGATGGGCCGACTGTTCAATCTGACGGTCCCGGCTTGAATTTATGCGGGACGGTTGCGGTTAGTATGTAAGTGTTTTTGATTCAGTATCTTTGAAAAGGTGTTCGTGTGATGTGGTTTATTCAGCCAAAGAAAAATTACGTGCCTGAGATGCCCTGGGAACGTGTCGATGAGCCAGAGGTGATGAGCTGGCAAATTCGGGTGCGTGACTATAACACCCTTGTAGGGAATATGGTTTTCTTTGGTACTTACCTTCTTGTAGGGGGGTTTATCTGGGCTTTGGTTTACTTTCAGGGTGGTGGCGTTGTTGATGAAAATTCAATGTTATTAATTGTGATGGCTATTCTCATGATGCCCATAGTGATGAGCATGAGTCATCAAACCTCAATTATCGTTTATCGCTTGACGGATAAAGGATATGAGATGTTCTCATGGAAACCCCAGATTGATTCGGTGAAGCCGGTGATGAAGTGGACAGCGATAGTTTCCGGTATTGCCGTTTTGGTGGCCACCTTCTTCAATCCTTATTTTATTCTTGGTGCAGTTGGTCCGGCTGGTTTTGGATTGATTGCATTATCAATGGGTAATGCCAGTAGTTACCAGAAACTTGTGAGGGGGGCAGAGCATTGCAGCGCTTCATGGGGCGATGTGGAAGAAGTGGCGCTGTGGAGGAAACGTCGGCTGATTGGGCTTCGGTTTACCTTTCATACAAGTGAAGGTGTTACACAGAATGGGTATCGCACCTTGCATTGTAAAAAAGGTGAGGAAGATAAGCGAGTCGCCTTTATAAGAGAGAAGGTGTCGGAGGTACCTTATGTAGAAAGAAAGATGGAGGTTTTTGAAGGGGGGATGGCGATTTAGCCTTCGTTTTTGAAAAACCACCTATCAGTCAAGCAAAAGCAGCACTGCAAGGACGTCGGTAACTCAATATTTCCGCCAGGGAAGGTGCGCTGCGGTCTGCCCCGGCGGTAGCGTGGCTTATGGCCGAGCCGGTCGGAGGCGCTGGAACAAGCAAGGAGGCAGGACATGACCGATGCCGTGCAGCCGGAAGAGCAGCAAGGGTACGAGGAGACGGCCTTTACGGCCGATCGTATTCCTCGGCAGGCACCGCCGCCGCCCAAGGGAACCCTCGGCAAGCTAGGTGACGCCTTCGATATAGCGCGCCTGCCTTGGGGACATTATATTGGCGTTAATCCGTCAGAGTATGAATATGAGTATTCGGAAGCTTGGTATCGCAACTATAAGTACATGGGTGAGTCAGATTTTCACGACCATACAATGATTAATGAGATGCGCTGGTCGCAGTTCATCGATGAGAAAATCAGTCTTATCTATCGCTTTTTTCGTTTTTGGTTCGTTTTCTGGATCCATCTTTTTAGTTTTATTGGTCCAGGAGGAAAAAAGGGGGGTGGCTTTTTAGTGGCGTCACGGCGGTTGGAACCATCTTGTTTCTTTTTGCCGCGGATACCATCTTGGCAGCGCTAACGCCGCTAGCGATCGTAGTGGTGATTTGTGGGGTATGCACTGTGCTAAGAAAGCTCTACGAAACTCAGAGCATTCGTTTCTACAAGAGTAACCAGAACTGGTCGGATGATGTCGCTTTCTGCCGCCGCTCCGGTATGGTCAAGAGCTTTCAGGGAAGCTTTCCCTTCTACGAGTTCGATGCCTTTATCGAGATGGCCGCGGACATGAAGGGCAACCAGCGTCACACCCTCAAGGTGCGCCATCGTTATCCGCAGTTCAGCAAGGACAAGCGTAACGGCCTGCCGTTGGAATTCACCTTTCCCACCGATACCGGAAGCATCGCCGAGCGCTACGCCATGTGGGACATGCTGAGCCGCTTCATGGACGTCAGCCAGCCGTTGCCGGACATTCCCCGGTTGGAGCCGTTCCGTCATCTCGACCCGACCACTCGAGCCTTCGATGAGACCGGCAAGCGCGGCCGCCCGGCCACCTACTGGCGTGACCTCTATGCCAGGGTGGACGAAAAGGAGCTGAACCGCCTTCGCGATGAGCATCACCAGAAGGTGAACGCCGCCCCCTGGGGTAGCCGCCCCGATCTAATGGCTCAGTCGGTACCGGGCTACGAGGACAGCTACACCGCCGAGCCCGAAGACGTGAATGCCTACGCCCATGCGCCGACCAAGAACGCGCGTTTCGTGGAGCGTCCCGCGGCGGCCTCGTCGGATGACGCTTCCGACCAGCACGATTCACGGCGCTGAACCTCTCAAGTCTCGGCGCTGACCGCGTTACCGAGACACTGTGCAACGCACGGCAAGGACGCCGTGCCCATCCATTTCCGCCAGGGAAGGCGCATTGGCGCCTGCCCCGGCGGTAGCGTGCTTCAAGGCAGTAATTCAGTACCTGTCCCTGATTCCGGTGAAGCGGCCTATGAGACTCATGAAGCTCGCGTATGGCAGGCCTGGTTGCCGGCCGAGGTGCAGGCGCCGGGGGATTCCTTCACGCTATCGATCGATTACCCGGATTCACTCTTGAAATCGTCTCATATGGCAGATTTTATCTTCCATAAACCTAAGGCCGATGAGGGTGGCTTTAGTGTTGAGTTGGCGGATAATGTGGCGGTGCGTAAAGCGCTGACTAATTCTTTGAGGGTTGTAGTGTCTTAGCAGCTTTTATCTCGTGTATTATTTTTAAGGAGTGCGTTATGTGGTTTGTGCGGCCAAAGAGAAATTATCTGCCTGAGATACCTTGGCAGCGTTTGGATGAGCCTGAGGTGATGAGTTGGCAGATTAGGGTGCGTGATTACGATACCATGGTTGCTAATATTATTTTTTTTTCTGTCATGGCTTCACAGGCTGTTTTCTTTTATTACCTGCTGGCTGTAGAAAGGGAGTTTGTTTTTGATTGGGCGACAAAAGGGTTTCTTCTTTTGTTTTTGTCTTTTTTTCCAATTGGAATGAGTATGACGCATCAGACGTCTATCAATGCTTATCGTCTCACAAATAAGGGGTATGAAAGGGTCTCTTGGAAACCACAAATCGACACGGTCAAGCCCGTCATGAAGTGGACGGCTATTGTCTCGGGGATTGCCGTTGTAATTGCTGCACTTTTCAATCCTTATTTTCTTGTCGGTGCAGTGGGGCCAGCGGGATTCGGTTTGATCGCGCTATGCGTAGGTAACTCAAAAGAGTACCATTCTATGGTGCGGGCCGAGAGGCATGAAAATAGAAGCTGGGATTCTATTGAAGAGATAGTGCTATGGAAAAAGCGTAGGCTCATCGGGCTAAAGATGACGTTTGATAAGAATCATGGCGGCGGCACCTACTCCATGTATCAGAAGTTATATTGCAAGAAAGGTGAGGTGGAAAAGGTTTTGGATTTTGTCAAAAGTGTGACGTCTGATATTGAGTTTATTGAGAGAAAGCTGGTTGTGAATTCGGTTTCAGCCGAGTGAGAGACTTTCTCAGAAAATTAAAAGTATAAATGATAATTCGCGCGGCAAGGACACCGTGCTCCTCGATTCTCGCCAGAGAAGGTGCGCTGTCGTCTGCCCCGGCGGTAGCGTTCTTCAAGGCTCACGCATGTCTGCCAAAGAAACTGAAATTCCCAGACCCGATATGGCTCAGCCCCATCGCGCCGGAGATATCACTCCTTTCCCGGCAGGCAATATCATCATCTGTCCAATGCAGGGAGCCTGTCGCAACTCACCTCTGTGCCCCGGTGATAGCTGCTGTGTTCATCGAGCGGTTGGCCCATCAGGGAAGTAAGAAGGGTAGGATGATGAGAAGGGGATTGGTGATGGTGGCGTGAAGCTGTGTGACAATAAAAGGCGATGCCTTTTTGAATCTGTATATTGTCAGTGATATCGCTGTACAGGGAGGTTTTACATGTTGCCATTGACGGCCAGAAAGTCCTTTGATGCCGAGTTCATGGACTCGCTTTATCAGCGCCTGCGGGCCGATGATGAATCGCTCACGCTAGTGCTGAGGAAGAAGAGCGGTCGCAAGACCGAGGATCCCAGCGAAGCGCATGCCGGTGAGATTCGTAACGCGAGCAACAAGCCGCTTTTCCTGATGAATCCCAAGGAGAGCATGGTCAATCTCAAGCACGCGGGCGAGCATCGCGCCGCGCTGTTGGCCTTCCTGAAGGAGCGGGAGATCGTCGAAAAAGAGGAGGGCTATGAGTTCGGAGCGTTCTGCGCGTTAGCCTATGCCGCCTTGATTGCTCTGGTCGGCTTCTACTACACGAAAGCGAACGGCGCCGAGTTCCTCTATCCCTATCTGCTGGCCTGCGTAGCCTTCGCGCTCTCGGGCCTGGCGCTGATGGCACACGCCTATCGCCCCGGGCGGGAGAAGTGGTCCATTCCCGCCATGCTGTTGCTGTTTGTCGGGGCCTTGCCCACCGCGCCGTCTAGTCTTCTGGTCTTGCCCATGGTCAAATCGCTCGGGCGTAACAAGCTCCACAGGGTGCTTTACCAGGGCCGGGAAGCGTCGCAGAGCCTGCCTCCTGTGGCGTGAATGCCACCTCGAAAGCCACATCGGGGCGCGTGGCAGGCATCTCGTCAGCGTGCCCCATGGGATATGGAGTGCGCGAGCGTTCGAAGACAACAGCGTGGGAACATCATCATGAAAGATTCGGGTATCAAGGTCGCCACCTATGTCTGCCCGGCATGCAAGGAACGGGTCGGTCTGCGGCATCGCAATGCGCTGCGTCTGCTGCGCAACGAGACGGCCGAGTGCCCCAAGTGCGGGGCCGACGATCTCGTGGCGGGGGCGTCGCGCGAGACGCTGTCCAGCCATCTTCGCCAGATGGAAGAGGCGGCGAAGAAGTATTCTCGCGTGGTGCTGGTGACGGTGCCGGTCATCCTGGCCACCCTGGCGCTGCACTTCTTCGGCAAGATTCCGACGCCGGTCTTTGCGGGGATCTTCATACTCGCCCTGGGCGCTCAAATCCTGGGCAAGCCGAAGAAGGCCGTGCGCTCGCCGGTCGAGATCGCGCTGGAGCGCTCGAGCTGAGCCTATGGCGATCGTGACGTGACATGATCGGCCGCTAACGACAGGGCCCACTCATACGAGTGGGCCCTGTTCGTTGGTGGCTCGATGGTGAAGCAGGGAGCCGGGCGGTTGGTGTCAGTCGAACTCGCCGAGCCGCTGGCCCATCCTGACCGTCCGCTCCCTCTCCAGGCTGTCGAAGTCCACCGGCTCGGCGAAGGTCATCACCACGGTGGAGCCGAGCTTGAAGCGGCCCATCTCCTCGCCCTTCTCGAGATGCACCGGGGTGTCGAAGCGGATGCGCTGCACGTCGCCGCGGGGCAGGGGCGTGATCTGCCCTGCCCACACGGTCTCGATGGCGGCGACGATCATGGCGCCGACCAGCACCAGTGCCATGGGGCCGTGCTCGGTGTCGAAGTGGCACACCAGGCGCTCGTTGCGGGCGAAGAGGTTGGGCACGTGGTGGGTAGTGGCGGCGTTGACCGAGAACAGCCGGCCCGGCACGTAGACCATCTCCTTGAGCGTGCCGGCCACCGGCATGTGCACGCGGTGGTAGTCGCTGGGCGAGAGATAGACGGTGGCGAAGCTGCCGTCGCGATAGCGCCCGGCGGCCTCCAGGTCGCCGCCCAGCAGGTCGGCGGCGGTGAAGTCGTGGCCCTTGGCCTGGATCAGCCGGCCGTGCTCGAGGCGCCCGAACTGGGAGAGGGTGCCGTCGGCCGGCGAGACAAGCCCCTCGCCGATGGGGCGGGCGCCGTCCTTCAGCGGCCGGGTGAAGAACTCGTTGAAGCTCGGGTAGGCGCTCGGGTCCGGCTCATGGGCCTCACCCATGTCCACCTTGAACTGGCGGATGAAGGCACGGATCAGAACGTCCTTCAGCCACGGCAGGCGGCAGTCGGCGAGCCGGCCGATCAGCCGCGAGAGCAGGTGGTGGGGCAGGGGATACTGGATCAGGGCGAACAGCTTGGCTGGGGTCACGAAGGAAGCGTTCCGGTCAGTTGCATGAGTGATCAGAGGGAAGAGAGAAGAAGGAAGACAGTGATTGGGTGTGCTTCCCTCTTCCAGGCGCGAAGCGCCGGTCTTCCTTCTTCAATCGGCCTTCTTAAAGCGGCGCAGCCGCGTCTTGCCGCTTATTTCTCGATCGGCGTGTCGTCGCGGTTGCCCCATTCCTTCCAGGAGCCGGGATAGGCGCGCATCTTCTCGAAGCCGAGCGCTTTGCCCACCAGCCAGGTGAGGCCGCTGCGGTGGTGGGTCTGGCAGTGAGTGACCACTTCCATATCCGGCGTCAGGCCCAGCGTCTCGAGCTCGGTGATGAGCTCCGCGTAGTCGCGGATGCGCAGGTCGCGCGCCTTGTCCATGGCGTCGAGCCAGTCCAGGTTCACCGCGCCGGGAATATGGCCGAGCCGCTTGTTGTCGCCCTTCTCCCCGTCGTATTCGGCGCGGGTGCGGGCGTCCCAGATCGCGAAGCCCTTCTCGCCCAGGCGCTCGCTCAGCTCGACGCGGTCGATGGCCACCTCGGGATGGAGGATCTCGGCCCGATAGTCACTCGGCGCGGGGGCGGTCGTCTCGGTGGAGGTCGGCAGCCCGGCGGCGCGCCAGGCGTGGATGCCGCCGTTGAGATAGGAGTAGCGGGTGTGGCCGATCAGCTCCAGGGTCCACAGCAGCCGGCCGGCCCAGCCGCCGCCCTCGTCGTCGTAGGCCACCACGTGGGTATCCCGGGTCAGCCCCAGCGACGAGAACAGCGCCGACAGCGCCTCGGCGTCCGGCGCCTCGTTGGGCACGTCGCCCTCGCCGCGCAGCAGCCGCTTGGGGTCCAGATAGACGGCGCCGGGCACGTGGCCCTGCTCATGGCTCTCGGCCTTCAGCGGCACGTCGATGATCAGCAGCGAAGGGGCGTCCAGCTGCGCTTCGAGCTGCTCGGGCTCGACGATCAGCGGCAGCAGGTTGTCTTCTGAACTCATGGGGCTCTCCTTGATCTTTCTGGCCTTAACGTCCTGGCTCGGGCATGCCGTTGTGCTCTCAGCTCTCTTCGAGACTATCGACGATACGGCGGTAGCTGGCAAAGCGGTCGGCGTGAATCTCGCCGCTCTCGACGGCGGCCAGCAGCGCGCAGCCCGGCTCCTTGCGGTGACGACAGTCGCGGAAGCGGCAGCGACCGAGGTGCTCGCGGAACTCGATGAAGCCCTCGGCGACCTGATCCTCGTCCAGATGGATCAGGCCGAACTCGCGGATGCCCGGGGAGTCGATCAGCTCGCCGGCCTCGGTGTCGTCCTGTTCGCTGGAGGCGAAGCGGTAGAGCCGGGCGGTGGTGGTGGTGTGGCGGCCCTTGCGCGAGTCCTCGGACAGCGCGCCGATGCGCAGCGAATCAAACGGCAGCAGGCGGTCGATGAGCGAGGACTTGCCGACCCCGCTCTGGCCGACGAACACCGAGGTGCGGCCGGCCAGCCGCCGCCGGAGGGTGTCCAGGCCGCCGTCGCGGGCGGTGCTGGTGGTCACCACCGGATAGCCCAGCGCCGCGTAGCGTGCCAGCAGCGCGCCGAGCTCGCCGCCGTCATCGGGCAGCAGGTCGGCCTTGTTGAGCACCAGCACCGGCGCGATGCCGGTGGCCTCGGCGGCCACCAGGTAGCGGTCGATGAGGTTGGCGTGGGGCTCGGGCTCCACGGCGAACACGATCAGGATCTGGTCGATGTTGGCGGCCACCGGCTTGAGCTGGCCCCGGGGATCGGGGCGCTCGAGCACGCTGTCGCGCTCGCCGCGGGCCACCACCACGCCGCTGCCGTCCTCGCCGGCGCGCCAGATCACCCGGTCGCCGGTCACCAGCCCCTCCAGGTTGGCGCGCAGGTGGCAGCGGACCGGGTCGCCGTCGCCCTCCGGGCGCACGTCCAGGGTGCGGCCGAAGTGGGCGATCACTCGTCCGGGCCGTTCGGCGCCGTATTCGCCGGCGTCGAGCTTGTCGGCATCCTGCTGGCCGCGTTTCTCGGCGCGCTTGGCGCGTTCGGCCTGGATCTTCTCGATGCGCCAGCGCTGCTGGCGGGTCAACTTGCGTTTGCTCATGAGGGCCCGAAGGTCGGTACAATGGCGGCATTGTACTCATCAACGGGGCCGGCTGTCGCCGGCCGCACGACCAAGGAATGTCCCATGGCCGCGAACCAAGATGCCCAGGATCCGCGCACCCAGCGCCTGGTGTGGATCGACCTGGAAATGACCGGGCTCGACCCGAACCGCGAACGCATCATCGAGGTGGCCACCCTGGTCACCGACGCCGAGCTCAACGTGGTCGCCGAGGGGCCGGTGATCGCCGTCCACCAGCCGGACGCCCTGCTCGAGGGCATGGACGACTGGAACCAGAAGACCCACGGCGCCTCGGGGCTGGTCTCGCGGGTCAAGGCCAGCACCGTCGACACCGCCAAGGCCGAGCAGGAGACGCTGGCGTTCCTGAAGGCGCACGTGGCGCCGGGCAGCTCGCCGATGTGCGGCAACAGCATCCACCAGGACCGCCGCTTCCTCGAGCGCGAGATGCCCGAGCTGCTGGCCTTCTTCCACTATCGCAACCTGGACGTCTCGACCGTCAAGGAACTGGCCAAGCGCTGGAACCCGGGCGCGCTGGTCGGCTTCAGCAAGCGCAACGTCCACCTGGCGATGGACGACATCAAGGAATCGATCGCCGAGCTGGCGCACTATCGCCAGACCTTCCTGCGGCTCGAGAACGAGGACGGCGACGAGGAGGAGTAAGCCCACTTCAGGAGGATGTGGGGTCTGACCCCGTGACGGTTGCTGTGCCGCTTTCAGCCCGCGGCAATCACCCGTTGCCGCTTCTCCTTCTGACGCGCCAGCGCCCAGCGCACATGTTCGCGGACCAGATCCGACGGATACGCCAGCCGGGCGCGCAGCGCGGCCTCCACCGTCTCGCTCCAGGGCGCGTTGCCGAGCCCCACCGCCAGGTTGCGCAGCCAGCGCTCGTAGCCGATCCGGCGGATCGGGCTGCCGGCGGTCTTGTCCAGGAACTCCTCCTCGCCCCAGGCGAACAACGCGACCAGATCGGCGCGATCCAGGTCGTGGCGCGGCGCGAAGTCGGCCTCCTGGCTGGCCCGGGTGAAGCGGGTGAAGGGGCACACCAGCTGGCAGTCGTCGCAGCCGAACACCCGGTTGCCCATGGCGGCGCGGAATTCCTCGGGAATGGCGCCGTGCAGCTCGATGGTGTGGTAGGAGATGCAGCGCCGCGCGTCGACTACCTTGTCCTCGACGATGGCGTCGGTGGGGCAGGCCGTGCGGCAGGCGCTGCAGCTGCCGCAGTGCTCGGCCTCGAAGGGCGCGTCGACCGGCAGCGGCAGGTCGGTGTAGAGCTCGCCGAGGAAGAACAGCGAGCCGGCCTTGGGATTCAGCAGCATGGCGTTCTTGCCGAACCAGCCGAGCCCGGCCTTGCGCGCCAGGCCGCGCTCCATCACCGGGGCGGAATCGACGAAGGCGCGATAGCCGAAGGGGCCGATCTCGGCCTGGATCCGCTTGGCCAGGCTCGCCAGGCGCTTGCGCATCAGCTTGTGGTAGTCGCGCCCGACCGCATAGCGGGAGACGTAGGCCTTCTCCGGCCGCGCCAGCATCCTGGTGGTTTCCACCTCCGGCGGCAGGTAGTCCAGGCGCACGCTGATCACCCGCACCGTGCCGGGCTCGAGCTCCGCGGGGCGGGTGCGCTTGGTGCCGTGCTTGGCCATGAAGCCCATCTCGCCGTGGTGACCGGCGTCGAGCCAGCGCTGCAGGCGCGCCTCGTCCTCGGCCAGGTCGACGTCGGCGATGCCCACCTGCTGGAAGCCGAGTTCGCGGCCCCATGTCTTGATGCGCTCGGCCAGCTCGGCCAATTCGGTCTGCTGAGCCAAGTCGGTCCGCTGAGCCAAGTCGGTCTGCTGAGTGAGACGATCGGGGGCGTCGCCCGGGGGAGACGGCTGGGTCATGATTGAGGAAACACCGTTCGTAAAGGCGCCGCGGCGCTTGGCGAGCGGCGGGAGACAGGACACACTTCGTGGAACGTCCATGGTAAAGCATCGCCTCGAAGGGAGACAGGAAATGACGGCATCGTCCGAGGCATCCGGCCGGGCGCTGTATCGCGCCGAGCAGGTCCGCGAGCTGGACCGTCGTACCATCGCCGCCGGCATCGCGGGCTTCGCGCTGATGCAGCGCGCCGCGGCGGCGGCCTGGCAGGTGCTGCGCGAGGCCTGGCCGGAGGCCCGCTCGCTCAGCGTGCTGTGTGGCGCCGGCAACAACGGCGGCGACGGCCACGTGCTGGCGGCGCTGGCCGCCGCCGAGGGCTGGACGGTGCAGCGTGTGGCGCTCAAGCCGGTGGAGGCGCTGACGGGCGATGCCCGTCTGGCCGCCGACATGGCCACCGCGGCGGGCGTGGGGCTCGAGCCATGGCGGCCGGGGCTCACGCTTGGCGGCGAGGTGGTGGTGGACGCGCTGCTCGGCACCGGGCTCGCCGGCGAAGTGCGCGGCGACTTCCGCGCGGCCATCGCCGCGATCAACGAAGCCGAGCGGCCGGTGCTGGCCATCGACATTCCCTCCGGCGTGCACGCCGATACCGGCGCCGAACTGGGCGTGGCGGTCAAGGCCACGCGCACGGTCACCTTCATCGGCGACAAGCTGGGGCTGCACACCGGCCGTGCCCCGGCGCTGACCGGCGAGGTGGTCTTCCGCGGGCTCGAGGCGCCGGCATCGGCCGCAGCCGACATGGCGCCCGCGGCCGAGCTGCTGTACCGCGATGCCATCGCCGCGGCGCTGCCGCCGCGCCCGCTGGACGCCCACAAGGGCGATGCCGGCCATGCGCTGGTACTCGGCGGGGCGCCGGGCTTCGGCGGGGCGGCGCTGCTGGCCGCCGAGCATGCCGCCCGGCTGGGCGCCGGCAAGGTCAGCCTGGCCACCGCACCGGAGCACGTCACCGCGAGCCTGGTGCGCCGCCCCGAGGTGATGGTCCACGGCGTGCGTGGCGCCGCCGATCTCGGCGAGCTGCCGTCGCAGGCCGATGTGCTCGTCGTAGGCCCCGGGCTGGGGCAGGGCAGCTGGGGCCAGGCGATGCTGCAGGCCGCCCTCGACGCCGGCCGGCCGCTGGTGGTCGATGCCGATGCCCTCAACCTGCTGGCGAGCCGCTTCGGCGGCCTGAGCCGGGACGACTGGCTGCTGACGCCGCATCCCGGCGAGGCCGCTCGCCTGCTCGGCACGCGTGCGGCCGAGGTGGAGGCCGACCGTCCGGCGGCGGCCGCCGAGCTGCAGCGCCGCTACGGCGGCACGGTGGTGCTCAAGGGCGCCGGCAGCCTGGTCGCGGGGCCCTCGGGGCTCGCCGTGTGTCCCTACGGCAATCCGGGCATGGCCAGCGGCGGCATGGGCGATGCGCTGTCCGGCATCCTCGGCGCGCTGCTGGCTCAGGGGCTCGACGGCGAGACCGCCGCCCGGGTCGGCGTGATGGTGCACGCCCTGGCCGCCGACGAGGCCGCCGCGGCGGGCGGCCAGCGTGGCCTGCTGGCCGGCGATCTGGCATCCTGTGCGCGAATTCTGGTCAACCCGACGATGGGCGAATGACGATGCAGCTGCGACTCGATGACGAAGACCGCCAGGTGGCCTTCGGCGAATCCCTCGGCCGGGCCCTCGACGGCCACGGCCTGCTCTTTCTCGAGGGCGAGCTGGGCGCGGGCAAGACGACCCTGACCCGCGGCATCCTGCGCGCCTACGGGCATCGCGGCGCGGTCAAGAGCCCCACCTACACCCTGGTCGAGCCCTACGCGCTCGAGACGGTGCGCGTGAACCACTTTGACCTCTACCGCCTGGGCGACCCCGAGGAGCTCGAGTTCATCGGCGGCCGCGACCTGCTGGCCGACGATGCCCTGTGCGTGATCGAGTGGCCGGCCCGCGGCGAGGGCTGGCTGCCGACGCCGGACCTGACGGTGACGCTGAGCCTGGACGGCGAGGGCCGCCGGGCGACGCTGGCCGCCGGCGGCGACCACGGCCGCGCGGTGCTCGAGCGCCTGGCCGCCGATGTCTCTTTGTCTGCATCAGAGCGGCCAGAGGCAGAGCAGCCCGGGGCGATGGGCTCGCAAGGCGGCCGCCTCTCATGAGTCGGGGCAACGTGTCCCGGCGTCTGCTCGGCGGCCTGCTGGCGCTGGCGGCGCTGGTGCCGTCCGCGGCCTTCGCGGCCAGCGTCGACAACCTGCGCCTGTGGGCGGCGCCCGACCATGCCCGGCTGGTGTTCGATCTGTCGTCCTCGGCCGAGGCCAACGTGTTCAGCCTCGACGATCCGCGCCGGCTGGTCATCGACCTCGCGGACACCAGCCTGGCCGCCGACGTCGACCGGCTCGACCTCGAGGGCAGCGCCATCCGCGACGTGCGCACCGGCGTGCGCGACGGCGATGACCTGCGGGTGGTGCTGGAGCTCAATCGCGAAGTCGAGCCGCGCCACTTCAGCCTGGCGCCCAACGAACAGTACGGTCACCGCCTGGTGGTCGATCTCGAGTATCCCGGCGAGAGCGCCGTGGAGGACCCGATCGATCCCATCGAGGCGATGATCCGCGATCAGGAGATCGCCGCCGACCGCGCCCAGGCACAGGCTCGGGTGCAGGGGCGCGATGTCGTCGAGTCGGCGCCGGTGCAGGAGCCGGCCCAGCCGCATCCCAAGCGCGATATCATCATCGCCGTGGACCCGGGGCACGGTGGCGAGGACCCCGGGGCGATCGGGCCCAGCGGCACCCGGGAGAAGGACGTGGTGCTGGAGATGGGACGCCGGCTGGCGCGCAAGATCAACGCCACCGAGGGCTTCAAGGCGGTGATGATTCGCGACGACGACTACTACGTCGGTCTGCGTCAGCGCACTCGCATCGCCCGGGAGCAGAAGGCCGATTTCTTCGTCTCGATCCACGCCGATGCCTTCCGCAGCCCGCGGCCCCACGGCAGCTCGGTGTTCGCGCTGTCCCAGAGCGGGGCGACCTCCGAGACCGCCCAGTGGCTGGCGGCCTCCGAGAATCGCTCCGACCTGATCGGCGGCGTCGACGGCAACCTGTCGCTGGACGACAAGGACGAGGTGCTGCGCGGTGTGCTGCTCGACCTGACCATGACCGCGACCCTGAACGACTCGCTGACCATCGGCGGCCAGGTGCTCGACCGGCTGGGGCGGATCAACGACCTGCACAAGCCGCGCGTCGAGCAGGCCGGCTTCGTGGTGCTCAAGTCGCCGGACATTCCCTCGCTGCTGGTCGAGACCGGTTTCATCTCCAATCCCGACGAGGAGCGTCGCCTGCAGCAGCCGGGCTATCAGGACCGGATGATGGACGCGGTGTTCGGCGGCATCCGGGCGCATTTCCGGCGCAACCCGCCGCCGGCCAGCCTGCTGGCCTGGCAGCGCGACCAGGGGCGTGGCACCGGGGGCAACGAATACCGTATCCAGCCTGGCGACACCCTGTCCGAGATCGCCGCCCGCCACGGCGTGCCGGTGGCGCAGCTGCGACAGGCCAACGAGCTGAACGGCGACGTGATCCGGGTCGGGCAGGTGCTGCAGATTCCCCGTTCGTGAGCGGAGCACGGGAGCGTTATGAGCGATAACTCACATATCCGGATCCTCGATCCCCGGCTGGCCAACCAGATCGCCGCGGGCGAGGTGGTCGAGCGGCCGTCCTCGGTGGTCAAGGAACTGGTCGAGAACGCCATCGACGCCGGCGCGCGCCGCGTCGAGGTGGAGCTGGAGTCCGGCGGCGCCCGGCTGATCCGGGTGCGCGACGACGGCGGCGGCATCGACGAGGACGACCTGCCGCTGGCGCTGTCGCGTCATGCCACCAGCAAGATCGCCTCCCTCGAGGACCTCGAGGGCGTGGCCAGCCTCGGCTTCCGCGGCGAGGCGCTGGCCTCGATCAGCTCGGTGTCGCGGCTCGAGCTGGTCTCCAATACCCAGGACGATCCCACCGGCGGCTGGCGGGTGGTGGTCGAGGGCCGGCGCATGGAGCCGCGGGTCACGCCGTCGCCGCATCCGCGCGGTACCTCGGTGACGGTGCGCGACCTGTTCTTCAACACGCCGGCGCGGCGCAAGTTCCTGCGCACCGAGAAGACCGAATTCGGCCACGTCGAGGAGGCCTTCCGCCGCCAGGCGCTGTCGCGGCTGGATGTCGGCTGGGTGCTGCGCCACAACCAGAAGACCATCCATCAGCTGCGCCCCGGCGGCGATCTGGTGGGCCACGAGCGTCGCCTGCAGGCGCTGCTCGGCAAGGGCTTCCTGGAGAACGCCCTGCATCTGGACCTCGAGACCGGCGGGCTGCGCCTGTGGGGCTGGGTCGGGCTGCCGACCCATTCCCGGGCCCAGGCCGACCAGCAGTACTTCTTCGTCAACGGCCGGGTGGTGCGCGACCGGCTGGTGGCCCACGCCATCCGCCAGGCCTACCGTGACGTGCTGTTCCACGGTCGCCATCCGGTGTTCGTGCTGTATCTCGAGGTCGACCCGACGGTGGTCGACGTCAACGTGCACCCGACCAAGCACGAGGTGCGCTTCCGCGACGGGCGCATGGTCCACGACTTCCTGTTCTCCAGCCTGCACCGGGCGCTGGGCGAGGCCCGTGCCGGCGCCAGCGCGGGCGGTGAAGCGGAAGAGGACGAGGCCAGCGAGGCCGGTGTCGCCACGCCGGGCGAGGCGTCCCCCCAGGCCAACGAGGTCCGCGAGGGGGCGCCCCAGCCCGCCTGGCAGCAGCAGCCCATGGCGTTGCACGGCCGCGCGGAGGAGGGCGAGCGCAAGGTCTCGCCGGATCGCGTGCGTGCCTTCATGGAGGGCTATCGGGCGCTGCATCCCGAGCACGAGGAGAGCCTGCTGACGCCCCAGCCCGCCGCCCCGGGCGCCGGCGGGTCCGCCGCCGACGTGGCGCTGGCCGAGCGCCAGGCGCGCGCGCCGTTCGGCGCCACGGTCGCGGCGCCCGCCGAGAGTCCGGGTTCGCCGGAATCGACGCCCCAGGCCGCGCCGCGGCCGGCGATGCCGGAAGCCGATGCCACCAAGGCGCCGCCGCTGGGCTACGCCGTGGCCCAGCTGCACGGCGTCTATATCCTGTCCCAGACCGAGCGCGGGATGGTGATCGTCGACATGCACGCCGCCCACGAGCGCATCGTCTACGAGCGCATGAAGACTCAGGTGCACGGTGGGGCCGGGGGCGAAGGAGGATTGCAGGCGCAGCCGCTGCTGGTGCCCGTCTCGCTGGCCGCCAGCGCCGCCCAGGTGGCCACCGCCGAGGCCGAGCACGAGGCCTTCGCCCGGCTCGGCGTGGAACTCGACGTGGCCGGCCCCGAGACGCTGCTGGTGCGCCAGGTGCCGACGCTGCTGGTCGACGCCGACGTCGAGCCGCTGATCCGCGACATGCTGGGTGACCTCGAGCGCTACGGCCGCTCGGACCGCCTCGAGGCGCACATCAACGAGCTGCTGGCCACCATGGCCTGCCACGGCAGCGTGCGCGCCAACCGTCAGCTGACGGTCGAGGAGATGAACGCCCTGCTGCGCGACATGGAGATCACCGAGCGCAGCGGCCAGTGCAACCACGGTCGGCCGACCTGGACCGAGCTGAGCATGAAAGAACTGGATCGCCTCTTCCTGAGAGGTCAATAAACGACGATGCATGACACCCGCCCACCCGCCATCTTCCTGATGGGCCCCACCGCCGCGGGCAAGACCGACCTGGCCATCGAGTTGCACGAGCGGCTGGGCTGCGAGCTGGTCAGCGTCGATTCGGCGATGGTCTATCGCGGCCTCGACATCGGCAGCGCCAAGCCCTCGGCGGACGAGCTTGCGCGTGCGCCGCATCGGCTGATCGACATCCGCGACCCGGCCGAGCCCTACTCGGCGGCGGAGTTCCGCGAGGACGCGCTGCGCGAGATGGCCGAGATCACCGCGGCCGGGCGAGTGCCGCTGCTGGTCGGCGGCACCATGATGTACTTCAAGCGCCTGGTCGAGGGCGTGGCCAACCTGCCGTCTGCCGACGCCGAGGTGCGCGCCGAGCTGGAGCGCGACGCCGAACGCCTGGGCCTGGCCGGCCTTCACCGGGAACTGGCGCGGGTCGACCCGGCCGCCGCCGAGCGCATCCATCCCAACGACCCCCAGCGGCTGATGCGGGCGCTGGAGGTGTATCGCGTCAGCGGTCGATCGCTCACCGAGCTGTGGCACGAACAGCGCCCGGAAACCTTTTCCTGGCGGCCGCTGTCGATAGGGCTCGCACCCGCCGATCGCGCCGTGCTGCACGCCCGCATCGCCCGGCGTTTCGACGCCATGCTCGAGGCCGGCTTCCTCGACGAGATGGCCGCGCTCAAGGCGCGCGGCGATCTGACGCCGGACCTCCCGTCGATGAAGAGCGTGGGCTATCGTCAGGGGTGGGAATACCTCGAGGGCGAGGTCGACCGTGCGACCTTTCGTCACCGTGGCATCGTCGCCACCCGGCAGCTGGCCAAGCGGCAGCTGACCTGGATGCGCCGCTGGCCCGAGCTGCACTGGGTCGACAGTCTGGGCGCCGCGCCGCTCGACGAGCTCCTGAAACTGGTGCGCGAATTCGGGACTTAGCGTAAGATGGTCGTTTCGAGCGGCCGTACGACCGGGCTCATCGGTTACCCGTGTCGCCCCCGGACGGGGCGAGCACAGAATGATCAACTCCAGAAACAATTCAGGGAGAGCAACATGTCCAAAGGGCAGTCCCTTCAAGATCCGTACCTGAACATCCTGCGCAAGGAGCGCATTCCGGTCTCGATCTTCCTGGTCAACGGCATCAAGCTGCAGGGCCAGATCGAATCCTTCGATCAGTTCGTGATCCTGCTGCGCAACACCGTCAGTCAGATGGTCTACAAGCACGCCATCTCCACCGTTGTGCCGTCGCGCAACGTGCGGCTGCCGGCCCCCGACGCGCCGTCGGAAAGCAACGCGTGAGGTATTGATTGTTTTTTGAACGTCCCGACGCCGGTGAGACGGCGGTCCTCGTCCATGTCGACTTCCAGGACGAGCAGGAGCGCGAGGATCCAGGCGAGTTCCTCGAGCTCGTGCGCTCGGCCGGCGCGGAGCCGGCCACCCTGCTGACCGGTTCGCGCAACCGTCCCGACCCCCGTTCCTTCATCGGTTCGGGCAAGGTCGAGGAGCTGCGCGAGGCGCTGCAGGTCCACAAGGCCGAGCTGGTGATCTTCAACCACGCGCTGAGCCCCTCCCAGGAGCGTAACCTCGAGCAGTCGCTCAAGTGTCGCGTGCTCGATCGTACCGGCCTGATCCTCGACATCTTCGCCCAGCGGGCGCGGACCCACGAGGGCAAGCTGCAGGTCGAGCTGGCCCAGCTCGAGTACATGTCGACGCGCCTGGTGCGCGGCTGGACCCACCTGGAGCGCCAGAAGGGCGGCATCGGCCTGCGCGGTCCCGGTGAGACCCAGCTCGAGACCGACCGCCGCCTGCTGCGCGGGCGTATCAAGGCGATCCACAAGCGCCTCGACAAGGTGCGCAGCCAGCGTGACCAGAACCGGCGGGCGCGCTCCCGCGCCGAGGTCCCAAGCGTCTCGCTGGTCGGCTATACCAATGCCGGCAAGTCGACGCTGTTCAACGCCGTGACCGCCTCGCAGGTCTATGCGGCCGACCAGCTGTTCGCTACCCTCGACCCGACGCTGCGGCGCCTGGAGATCGAGGACGTGGGGCCGGTGGTGCTGGCCGATACCGTGGGCTTCATCCGCCACCTGCCGCACAAGCTGGTGGAGGCCTTCCAGGCCACCCTTCAGGAGGCCGCCGAGGCCAGCCTGCTGGTGCACGTGATCGACGCGGCGGACGCCGACCGCGATCTCAACGTGAGCCAGGTGGAAGAGGTGCTGGACGAGATCGGTGCCCTGGACGTGCCGACGCTCAAGGTGATGAACAAGATCGACATGTTCGACAGCGCCCCGCGCATCGAGCGCGGCGCCGACGGCATGCCCGAGACGGTGTGGCTGTCGGCCCGCGACGGCAAGGGCCTGGAACTGTTCGAGCAGGCGCTTTCCGAGTGCCTGGCCGATGACATCATCGACTTCGACGTCACCCTGGAGCCGCACCAGGGCAAGCTGCGTGCCGGCCTGCACGAGCTGGGCGCGGTGCGCGAGGAACGCTTCGACGAGATGGGCCGTACCCAGCTCGAGATCCGCCTGCCGCGTCGCGATTTCCTGCAGCTGATGGCACGGCTCGGCGAGCGCGCCGATGACTACCTGCCGGAGGCGCTGCAGGATCGCCCCCTCTGGGAGCAGTGAACGGGGAACCGCAAGGCGCGGATGAGACAGGAACGAGCCCGGAACGGCGAGCCCGGAATCACGAGCACGTAATAAAGAGTCGCCTTCGGGTGCCGACACACCAGGGTCGGCACCACAAGGATCGCAACCGATGCCCGTCGCGCCGCAGCGCGCGGCGGAACGCAACGCAGAGTGGAGACGACGTATGGCCTGGAATGAGCCCGGTGGCGGCGGCAACCAGCACGACCCCTGGAGCGGGGGAGGGCGCCGCGGCGGTAACGGCGGCGGTGGCAACCGCGGCGGTGGCGGCAACAATCAGGGGCCGCCCGACCTCGACGAGGCCCTGAAGAAGTTTCAGGACAAGCTCAACGGCATGCTGGGCGGTCGCGGCAAGCGCGGCGGCAACGGTGGCAAGGGCGGTGGCGGCGGCAAGCCGCGCAACGCCTTCGCGCTGCCCGGCCTGCTGCTGATCGTGGCCCTGGCCATCTGGGCCGCGTCCGGCTTCTACCTGGTCGACCAGTCCGAGCGCGGCGTGGTGCTGCGGTTCGGCAAGTTCCAGGAAGTGGTCACCCCCGGCCTGCAGTGGAACCCGCCGCTGATCGATGACGTGCGCATGGTCAACGTGACGCGGGTGCGCTCGGTCAGCCAGACCCAGTCGATGCTCACCCAGGACGAGAACATCGTCTCCGTCGAGATCTCGGCCCAGTACCAGGTCGCCGATCCGCGCGGCTACGTGCTCAACGTGCGCAATCCGGAGCTCTCGCTCGAGAACGCCCTGGACAGTGCGCTGCGCCACGTGGTCGGCGGCACCGACATGATCGACATCCTGACCTCCGGCCGTGAGATCCTCGGCACCGCGGTGGCCAGCCGCCTGCAGTCCTACCTGGACAGCTACGGCACCGGCATCCGCCTGCAGACCCTGAACGTCGAGTCCACCTCGCCGCCCGACGCGGTGCAGGACGCCTTCGACGACGTCATCCGGGCCCGCGAGGATCGCCAGCGCACCATCAACCAGGCCATGGCCTATGCCAACGCCGTGATCCCGGCCGCCCAGGGCCAGGCCCAGCGCATCGTCGAACAGGGCCAGGGCTATCGCGAATCGGTGGTGGCCGAGGCCCGCGGTCAGGCCAACCGCTTCAACGCGCTGCTGACCCAGTACCAGGATGCGCCGGCGATCATGCGCGAGCGCCTCTACCTCGACGCCCTGACCGACGTCTACGGCGACACCGCCAAGGTGATGGTCGACGTCAACGACGACGCGCCGCTGATGGTGCTGCCGATGGATCGCTTGAGCCGCGGCGGCACCGGCGCCGCCGGCAGCCAGGGCGACGACCGCGTGTCGATGGACCCTCAGCTCCTCGAGCGCCTGAGCGCCAGCCAGGCCGACGGCAGCAGTGACAGCCGCAGTGCTCGCAGCAACGGAATCAGCCGGGAGGGCCGTTAACGATGATCAATAACCGTTCCCTGCTCATCGTCGGCGGCCTGGCCGCCGTGGCCTGGCTGGCCAGCAACAGCCTCTACGTGATCGACGAGACCGAACGCGCCGTGAAGTTGCGCTTCGGTGAGGTGGTCGAGGAGAACATCCAGCCGGGTCTGCACTTCAAGATCCCGATCACCCAGACCATCCGCAAGTTCGACACCCGGGTGCTGACGCTGGATACCGATGCCAGCCGCTACCTGACCCTCGAGCAGAAGGCGGTGATCGTGGACTCCTACGTCAAGTGGCAGGTGGTCAACCCCACCCGCTACTACGAGGCCACCGCCGGTGACGAACTGCAGGCCGTGCGGCTGATCCAGCCGCGGGTCGACGAGAGTCTGCGTAACGAGTTCGGCCGTTTGAACCTCTCGCAGATCATCTCCGAGCAGCGCGACGAGCTGATGACCGGGCCCACCGAGGAGCTCAACGATCTGATGCGCGACGAGCTCGGCGTGGCGATCCTCGATATCCGGGTCAAGCGCATCGACCTGCCCGAGGACGTCTCCTCGGCGGTCTACGACCGCATGCGCTCCGAGCGCGAGCGCGAGGCCCGCGAGTGGCGTGCCCAGGGCCAGGAAGAGTCCGAGCGCATTCGCGCCAACGCCGACCGCCGCCGTCAGGTGCTGCTGGCCCAGGCCAACGAGCGTTCCGAGACCCTGCGCGGTGAGGGCGACGCCGAGGCCGCGGCCATCTATTCCGAGGCCTACGGCAAGGACGAGGAGTTCTTCTCCTTCTGGCGCAGCCTGGATGCCTATCGCTCGAGCTTCGAGGGCGACGGCAACATGCTGGTGCTGGACCCGTCCAGCGACTTCTTCCAGTACCTCAAGAGCCCTAGCGCGCCGCGTAGCGAGTAAGCGCGGCGAGTGACGGCCCGGGCGGGGCGCCCCGCCCGGGTCTTCGCGGGGTTCCTCCTGCCGCCAAACGTGATAGACTCCTGTAACCGGGCGTGGCCCGGTTTTTTTGTGGCCGTTTTTTGTGGCCGACCACTCCCGGCATTCCCCTCCGGCGCTCCGCCAGGCGTGTGATTCACCCTGCCGCCAGGCTTGCCGAAGGCCAATCATCGTCTTGCAGGAAGAACGACATGACCATCGCTGACCGCTGGCTACTGCCCGACGGCATGGACGAGGTGCTGCCTCCTCAGGCCAGCCGCATGGAGGAGCTGCGCCGGGCGTTGCTCGATCTCTACCATCGCTGGGGCTACGACCAGGTGATGCCGCCCCCCGTGGAGTTCCTCGACTCCCTGCTCACCGGCACCGGCACCGAACTCGATCTGCAGACCTTCAAGCTCACCGACCAGATGACCGGTCGGATGATGGGCGTCAGCGCCGATGTCACGCCCCAGGTGGCGCGCATGGATGCCCACTCGCTGAAGCGCCAGGGCCCGGTGCGGCTGTGCTACTGCACTACCGTGCTGCGCGCCAAGGCCGACCCCCATCAGGGCGGTCGCAGCCCGGTGCAGGTCGGTCTCGAGCTGTTCGGCCACGCTGGCCTGGAGGCCGACATCGAAATCCTGCGCCTGGCGCTGACCAGCCTGCAGGTCGCCGGCGCCGGGGAGATCCACCTGGCGCTGGGCCACATCGGCATCTACCGTAGCCTGGTGGAAGCCGCCGAGCTGAGCGCCGAGCAGGAGAAGGCGGTGTTCGAGGCCCTCGAGCTCAAGTCGCCCGGCGAGCTGGCCGCGCGGGTCGAGGAAAGCGTCAGCGATCCGGCCATGGCGGCCATGCTGTGCGCCCTGGGCGAGCTGCACGGCGGTCCCGAGGTGCTGGAGCAGGCCCGCGAGGCCTTTGCCGAGGCGCCCCAGGCGGTGGGGGCGGCGCTCGATCAGCTGCGTGCCCTGCACGCCGGCGTGGTCGCCGAGCACCCCGACGTGGCGCTCTACTTCGACCTGGCCGAACTGCGCGGCTACCAGTACCACACCGGCATGATGTTCGCCGCCCACGTGCCCGGCTACAGCCAGGCGCTGGCCAAGGGCGGCCGCTACGATGACACCGGTCGCGCCTTCGGTCGCGCCCGTCCGGCCACCGGCTTCTCCCTGGAGCTCAAGCTGCTGGCCAACCTGGTGCCCAGCGAGCCGCCCCATGACGGCATCTGGGCGCCGGCCGAGGGCGAGGGCCTGGCCGAGGCCATCACGGCCCTGCGCGAGCAGGGCGAGCGGGTCGTCCAGGCGTTGCCCGGGCAGCGCACCGGTCCGCAGGAACACCGCTGCCGGCGGCACCTGGTTCCCGCCGACGGCGGCTGGCAGGTCGCGCCGCTGGCCGCGGCCAGCGATCAGGCCTGATCTCAGGCAGACACGATATCGGCACCGCCCGACGCTGGCGGCGCAGCAACGAGAGACGAGCAAATGGGCAAGAACGTAGTCGTACTGGGCACCCAGTGGGGTGACGAAGGCAAGGGCAAGGTCGTCGACCTGCTCACCGAGTCCGCCGGCGCCGTCGTGCGCTTCCAGGGCGGTCACAACGCCGGTCACACCCTGGTCATCGATGGCGAGAAGACCGTCCTGCACCTGATCCCTTCCGGCATCCTGCGTGACGACAAGACCTGCGTGATCGGCAACGGCGTGGTGCTGTCGCCGGAGGCGCTGCTCGAGGAGATCCGCGAGCTGGAAGCCAAGGGCGTGCCGGTGCGCGAGCGCCTGCGCCTGTCGCCGGCCTGCCCGCTGATCCTGCCGTACCACGAGCGCCTCGACCAGGCGCGCGAGAAGGCCCGCGGCGTGGCCAAGATCGGCACCACCGGTCGCGGCATCGGCCCGGCCTACGAGGACAAGGTCGCCCGTCGTGGCCTGCGCCTGGGCGACATGCTGCACCGCGAGCGTTTCGCCTCCAAGCTCGGCGAGGTGCTGGACTACCACAACTTCGTGCTGACCAAGTTCCACGGCGAGGAGCCGGTGGACTTCCAGCAGGTGCTCGACGACGCCATGCGCATGGCCGACGAGCTGCGCTCCATGGTCTGCGACACCGTGAGCCTGGTGCACGACGTGCGCAAGGCCGGCGACAACATCCTGTTCGAGGGCGCTCAGGGCTCGCTGCTGGACATCGACCACGGCACCTATCCGTTCGTGACCAGCTCCAACACCACCGCCGGCGGCACCGCCACCGGCTCCGGCGTCGGCCCGCTGTATCTGGACTACGTGCTGGGCATCACCAAGGCCTACACCACCCGCGTCGGTTCCGGCCCGTTCCCGACCGAGCTGTTCGACGAGCACGGCCGCCACCTGGCCGAGAAGGGCCACGAGTTCGGCGCCACCACCGGTCGCGCGCGCCGCTGCGGCTGGTTCGACGCCGTGGCGCTGCGACACGCCGTGCAGATCAACTCCGTGTCCGGCATCTGCCTGACCAAGCTCGACGTGCTCGACGGCCTGGAGAACATCCGCGTCTGTGTGGGCTATCGCAGCAAGGACGGCGAGCTGCTCGACAACCCGGTGGACTCCGAAGGCTACGAGGCCATCGAGCCGGTCTACCAGGACCTGCCGGGCTGGAGCGAGTCGACCCTGGGCATCAAGAGCGTCGAGGCGCTGCCGGCCAATGCCCGCGCCTACATCAGCTTCCTCGAGGAGCAGGTGGGCACTTCCATCGACATCATCTCCACCGGCCCGGATCGCAACGAGACCATCGTGCTGCGCAATCCCTTCGGTGAGTAAGCCGTTCGCTGAATGAGCGCCGCGGCGGGTAGGCCTTCGGGCCTTCCCCGAACGACGACGGGCCGGCAGGTAACTGCCGGCCCGTCGTCGTCTGTGGCCTCTCGGTATGAGAGGCCGAGCGGTATCAGCGCTCGGCCGATGCCACCTGCAGCGCCTGCATGGCGTCCTGGTCGGACAGCAGGTCATGCAGCGTCTGGGCGGCCATCTCGCCGTCGCCGTCCATCACCTCGTCGAGCCACAGCAGCGCCTGCTCGCGGTTGGCGTTCTCGAGCCCGTTGGCGGTGAGATAGGCCTTGGCCAGGGCCAGGCGCGCGGTCTCGTGGCCCTGACGCGCGGCTTCCAGCAGGTAGTCGGCGCCCTGACGAAGATCCTGGCCGAGGGTCTCGCCGCGCAGCAGCTCCCGGCCAAGGGTGGCCTGGGCGCCGGCGTGGCCCTGCTCGGCGGCCTGTTCGAGCAGGCGGCGTCCGCGAGCGGCGTCGACGCTCATGCCGCCTTCCCCGCGCAGCAGCGCGGTGCCGAGCAGGGTGCGCGCCGAGAGGCTGCCGGCCTCGCTGGCCTGAGTGAGCCAGGTCTTGGCCTGCTGCGGATCGGGCTCGACGCCCTTGCCTTCGAGATAGGCGGCGCCGAGGCGCTGGGCGGCATAGTCGTTGCCGGCCTCGGCGGACTCGCGCAGCAGCTCGATGCCGCGCTGGGTGTCCTGGGCGACGTGCTCGCCCTCGAGCAGCGCATCGGCCAGGGCCAGGCGGGCACCGCTGTTGCCGCGGGCGGCGGCCTGCTCGAGCAGGCGCATGCCGCGCTCGGGGTCGGCGCTGACGCCCTCGCCGGTGAGCAGCAGCTTGCCCAGGTCGCCGCGGGCCCCGACGTGGCCGCCGGCGACGGCTTGCTGCAGGTAGCGGGCGCCCCTGGCCGGGTCGCGTGCCACGCCCTTGCCCTCCAGATACATCCGCCCCAGATCGGCGCTGGCGCCGGGATGGCCCTCGCTGGCGGCGCGCTGCAGCCAGGAGCGCGCGGCGCCCAGGTTCTGCTGCACGCCGCGGCCGTTGAGGAAGGCTTCGCCGAGCCGCGCCATGGAGCCGGGGTGGCCGTCTTCCGCGGCCTGCACCAGGGCATTGATGTTGCCGGCCTTGCCCTGGTCGTAGCGCAGCCGTGACAGGGCATCCTCGGCCGAGCCGTGCCCGGCCTCCCGGGCGCGGTTCAGCCACTCGCTGGCCTTGCCCAGGTCGCGGGGCACGCCGTCGCCCTTGCGGTAGGCACGGCCCAGCACCACCATCGCGTAGGCGTCACCCTCGCGGGCGGCCTCCTCCAGCAGGGCGACGCCGCGCGAGGGCTGACGCTGCTGGAGCGTGCCCTCGAGATAGCCGGCGCCCAGCGCCGTCTTGGCGGAGGCGTCGCCGGCGTCGGCGGCCCGTGTCAGCAGCTCCTCGGCCTTCGACGGATGGTAGGGCAGCACCTCGCCTTCCAGGTAGGCCTCGCCGAGCATGCGCAGGGCGGCGGTCTGGCCCTGGTCGGCGGCGTCCTTCAGCAGGGCCTCGGCGCGCTGGCCGTCGGCCGGCACGCCGTTGCCTTCCAGGTACATCTGCCCCAGCTGCTGGGTGGCGTAGGGATGGCCCAGCTCGTTGGCGCGCTCCAGGTACTCGCGCGCCTGCATCGGCTGGCTGGCATGGCCCTCATCGCCGAGGTAGTAGGCGCCGAGCAGCGCCAGCGCCAGGGCATCGTCCCGTTCGCCGGCCTTCTTGAGCAGTTCGACGCCGCGGCGCGGATTGGCGGGCAGCCCCTCGCCCTCGAGCAGGGCGCGACCCAAAGTGACCTGGGCATCCACCGAGCCCTGGGCGATGGCCGCGCTCAGCCAGTGCTGGGCCCGCTCCGGGCTGGCGGGCACGTTGGCATTGCCTTCCAGCATCAGCTTGCCCAGCGTTTCCATGGCCGAGGTATCACCGTCCAGCGCGGCCTGCTCGAGCATCGCCAGGCCACGCTGGGGCGCGTTGCCTTCCACCAGCGCGCGTCCGGCGCGGCTCAGGGCGCCGGGATCGCCGGCCTCGGCGGCCTTGTTCAGCCAGTGCATGTGGCGCTGGGGCTGATTGCCCATCAGGCCGTCTTCGGCGAACACGCCGGCCAGCTGATTCATGGCGCCGACGTCGCCGGCGCGGGCGTCCTGCTCCAGCAGCTCGGCGTAGCGCTGGGCGTACTGGCTGGCCAGGCCGCGATCTTCCGCCAGCCAGCCGCCGGGACCGTGGGCCTTGGCCAGGGCCTCGAGGGCGGTGGCGTTGTCGGCCTCCGCGGCGCGCCGGTAGAGCGCCGCGGCCTGCTCGGGGTCGGCCTTGACGCCGTTGCCGCCCTCGACGAGCAGCTCGGCCATGGCGGCCTGTGCCCGGGGGCCGACCTCTTCCTCGATGGCCTGCTGGATCAGGTAGTAGGCGAGCACGTCGTTGCGCTCGACGCCGCGCCCTTCGCGGTAGAGCTTGGCCAGGTTCAGCGAGGCGTTACCGGTGATGTAGGAGGGCGTCTTGATGGCCTCGGAATAGAGCCGTGCCGCGCGCTCCGGATCGGGGGGCACGCCCTTGCCCTGATCGAAGATCTTGGCCATCTCGTAGTAGCCCTTGGGCAGCCCCTTCTGCATCAGCGTCTCGAGCTCGGCGATGGCCTGCTGGCTGCGGCCCTGCTCGAGCAGCTGTTGAGCCTTCTCCACGGTGTTCTTGTGCATCCATTCCAGGGTGCGCGGCTGCCCGCCGTCGAACCAGTCCGCATACTGAGGCGGCACGGGAGCGGTGACGTGGGCGTCGGGCTGCGGCGTGGTGGCGCAGCCGCCGAGCCAGGCCACGAGGGTGGCCGAGACGGCCAGTCTCAGACCCGTGGGCTGGCGAGGGGATGAGATGTCGCGTGGAATCTGGATCATGATGTCGGTTTGCCTCGAAGTGATGGATGAACGTCGGGGCGAGCGTTCACTGCTCGCTCAGGCCCTTGAACGCGGCGTCCTCGCGCTGGGTCTCATCCATGACGATGTTCTGCTGGGCGTCCGGGGCCATGAAGTAGAGCGTCATGTAGCCGCCGGCACTGCGGTTGTAGATGGGACGCTGACGCTGGACGAAGTCGGCGATCCGCGAGTCGTGGTAGCGGGTCTGGTAGATCTCCATCCAGGCGAAGTACTGGTTGTCCTTGAGGAAGCCGGTGTACTGCTCGTGGGGCGCCATGTCGCCGAGAGCGGCCGGGTCCTCGAAGATATCCAGGGCGAAGTCGACGGCGTCGTGGATGCGGTGGCCGTCCACTTCCAGATCGAAGATGTCGTAGCCCTGGCGCGCGATGACCTGCATGTTGGTGATCAGGTAGAGCAGCGCGTAGTTCTGGTAGTGGGTCGCGCGGCGGCCGCGGGCGATCTCCATGGGCAGGGCGCCTTCGTCGGTGATGTCGTGCAGCGCGGAGTAGATGGCGCTGACGCCGAAGCGGAACAGCTCGTTGTCCTCGGTCAGCACGCCGACCATGCTGGCGTATAGGGCCCGGCGGTAGAAGTGGTTGTTGCAGCAGCTGTTGCCGGGCTGCCCCTGGATGTTGGAATGCTGATGGGCCAGCTCGTTGAGCCAGGCCTCGATCCGTTCGCGCTCCTCCCGCATGCCCTCGATCTCGGGGCGCACCACCGAGTAGGCCATGGCCGCGGCGAAGATCATCGACTCGGTGGCGAACCAGGCCTGGGGTTCCATGGAGTCGTAGTAGAAGTTGGTCAGCGCCTCGTCCTGGGACCACTTGTCGAGGAAGCGCACCAGGCATTCGGCGTAGTACGCATCGCCGGTGGCGACGTAGCTGCCGGCCAGGTGCGAGACGTTGTCCTCGAACTGGAACAGCGGCTCCGAGGCCAGCTCCCACTCCTTGGGGCTGGGGTAGTAGCCTGGAATCCGCATGCGGGTGTCGATCGGCTTGTACTGCAGCAGCTGTGAGCAGCTGGTGCCCGTGGACAGCTGATCGATCTCCTGCAGCAGGATCGCGTTGTCGGTGCCCTCGAGCAGCGCCATGCGTTTCTCGACGTCGAAGTAGGAGGCGTCGGGGGCCGTCACCTCGTAGTTCGACAGGTCGAGCTCGGCGCGTTGCTCGAGGGTCATGGCCTGGGCCGTGGACAGCCCGCCCGCGCCCAGCCCGCACAGGGCCAGGGACAGGCCGGCGAGCAGACGATGGGGCAGGGCGCCGCGGCGTGGGCCGGTGGAGAGGGACAGGGACATCGGGATTCCTCGGGATCAGGATCGGGGGGCATAGAAGCGGAAGCCGGCGAAGTCGGCGTGCTGGTCGCGCGGCGTGCGCCAGTCCTTGCCGTGCCCGCCGAAGAAGGTGGAGAACATCAGGCCGTCGATGGTCACCGACTCGCTGGTGCGATAGACGATGCCGCGCTGTTCGAGGATCGGATGGCCGTCCACCCACACGCGGGCCATGCCGTTGTCCTGGCCGGGATCGTTGAGAATGATCTCCTGCTCGAGGGTCACCCACTGGCCGGTAGGGAAGGTCCAGCGGCCGCGGCCGACCGACTTGCCGTAGTCCTCGTCCTGGTCGACGGCATATTCGTACAGCTCGCCCTGGCCGTTGGCCCGCCACATGTAGCGCATGGAAAAGCCGTTCTCGCCGTCGGCCTCATCGCCGCCGCTGGGCGCCTCGCCGCCGTACAGCCCGGGCAGCTTGCCGCCCTTGACGAAGTCGAAGCCCGGCTCGAAGCGCACCCGGTACTGCAGGCAGGCGCGCTCGGCGCCGGCCAGGGCATCGGGGGCGGCGTAGAAGCCGGCGCCGCCCTTCTCGGTGTCGCCGGGTGACGAGGTGCCCTCGGGATAGTGGATGCGCAGGCCGGCCTCATCGAGGCCGGTCTCGCCGGCGGCAAGGCGCTCGGCGTTCTCGGTGCCCCAGTCGCGCTGGGTGCCGAAGCCTTCACGGATGGCGGCCTGGGCATCCTCGGCCTGCCGGGCGGGGGAGGGCGCGGCGACCTGCGGATAGCGGGTCGAGCAGGCGGCCACGCTCGGTGCGGTGATCGCGGGCCCCTTGCCCTCGGCCAGGGCCGGGGCGCTCAGGCCGGGCAGCAGGGCTAGCATCAGCAGGGCCAGGGGGCGTTTTCTCGGGATGACGTGTTCGGCTGACATATCGGGCTCCGGTCGGGGGCCGCCGCGAGGGCGGCCGGGATGTCCTCGTGAGAGGCCGCGCGGGCTTAGCTCGCCTGGCGTTCGCTGTCGGCGAGCGGTGTCTCGTCGTTGGCACCGGTGACGCTGTCGACCAGGCCGCCGATCAGCTGGCCGACCGAACGGGCGCCCTGCCAGACCCACTCGGCGGCGCTGCCGACCAGCGGGGTCTCGGTGAAGCGCACGTCCACCGGGGTGCCGACGCTGTCGGCCGGTAGCGGCTCCTCGGGCACCAGCAGCACGCTGGCCACGTTCTGCTGCTGACGCACCCAGCTCGGGAAGCCGGCGCGTGGCTGGCGCTCGATGTCCAGCGCGACGCTGCGTACCCGGGCACTGATCGGGCCGGCGGTGTTGGGCAGCGAGATGTAGGCCTGCTGGTCCGGGCCGATGCGGTCGATGTCGTCCATGTGCACCAGGGCCTCGACCATGATGTCGTTCTCGCCGGTGCGGATGAGCGTCATGATGCGCTCGCTCTCGTTGATGTAGGTGCCGTCGGAGCTGCTCAGCGCCCAGGCCACCAGGCAGTGGCAGGGGCTGTAGACCTCGTTCTGTGACTGGCGAGCCTCCAGGGCGGTGATCCGTGAGTTCTGGAAGTCGCGTGCGGTCTCGAACTGGTCGATGCGCGCCCGGGCGATCTCCGGTGACACCGTCTCGAAGCTCACCGATTCGCCGTTGGCCGGCTTGGCGGAGTTGGCCAGGCTGACCTGGCTGGCGCCGCCATCGATGTTGTTCTGCAGGTTCTCGATCAGCTGGCTGTTGTAGCTCTGGGCGGCCTGGGCGAGGATCAGGTCCGATTCGAGATCGACGTTCTTGACGCTGGTCAGCTTCGCGTCGCGCTCGACCCGATCGCCGGCCTTGAGGTCATGGGCCTGCAGGATGCCCGGACCCGGCGCGCGGATGTCGATGCGCGGCGCGGTTACCGCGGCGAAGCTCGGCTCGATCAGCATGAAGTTGCGATAGGCGGTGGCCGCCGCCACCAAGCCCAGCACGCCGATGGCCATGAACAGCGCGACATAGCGGCCCAATGGCTTGGGCGGACGCTGGGCCGGCTGCGGCTGGCCGGCGCCGCCGCGCTTGCGGGGCGTCTGCGGGTCCTCGCCGGACATCATGCCCTCGAGGTCCATCTCGCGGCCGCTCAGGCTGGCGCGGATCAGGCGGCGCAGCAGTTCCTGGTGGCCGGGGCTGATGTCGGTGAACTCGAAGCCGGCGGTGTAGCCCTGCTCGCCGGTCGTGCAGTGCCGGCACTCGGCGGACACGGGCACGGTCATCTCGGCGCCGCCGGCCTGGATCAGCAGTGAGGCCTGGACCCGGGCGCCCTCGCGGATCGGCCGCTGGCTGCGGATCGCGAAGCCGCCCTGGGACAGGTCGACGCCGTCGAAGACCTGGCCGTCGTCCATCTTGACCTGGAAGGCACGTTTTACACGCAGGTAGCGCCGTTCGTCGCGGCGCTCGTGGGCGATGCCGGCGCCAGGCGTCTGGTCAACGCCCCGGCCTCGATGGCCTGCCTGGCCGCGGCTGTCGTGGCTGTCCTGGCGCCGATCGCCCAGGGTGGGCTCGCTTCGATCGTGGTTGTCGGCGTAGTAGTCGGTCATGGGGAGTCTCTCTCCAATGGTTGCCTCCCGGCGGCGTCCTGCGAGGTCAGGAGCGGCCGGGTTGCACGCTGATAGTCAGGTCGACGAGGGCCACCTTGCGGTCGTCGAGCTCGAGGGCGCAGCCCTGTGTCGTGTGGCAGGTCGCGGTCCCGTCCCGGGCGATGACGCGGCCATCGGCATCATGGACATGGCGGGCCAGTGCCGGACTGATCTCGAGCGTGGTGGGCTCGTCGCCGGGCGCGCCGGTGAGGCGCTCGGTCCGCATGCGCTCGGTGTTGGCCACGATCTCCAGCAGGTTCTCGTCCAGCGTGAGCCGCGACGGCGGCAGCGTGACGTCACCGCTCGGAGCACCGTCGGCGAGGGTCATGGCCAGCCAGCGATTGTCCGTGCCGGTCCCCGCCTGGCCCTCGGCGGCGGGGCCATGGAGGATGGCCATGGCGGTGCGATCCGGTGGCTGCAGCACGCCGGTGGCCAGCACCAGCACGTAGAGCATCACGGCGACGAAGGCGCCGTGCAGCACGTGGCCCATGCGACGCTGGCGGGTCACCGCGGCCGGGTCGTCCGGCTCGCCGGCGGAGATCCCCTGGCGGGACCATTTCTGGCGATTGAAGCGGAAGCTGACGTAGGTCTTGAGCAGCGCGCCGAAGACCTGGTTGTAGTAGATCAGCGGAATCCACAGCAGGCTGAAGCGACCGCGCTGCCAGGCCAGGATCAGCGTCGAGATGCTGCGCGTGAACAGGATCCACAGCGCGTAGGCGAAGATGAACGAGGGTCGCACGAACAGGGTCACCAGGATCGCCACCGTGGGACCGATCAGGGTCGTCCACATGGAGAGCCGCTGGTCGACCAGGCTCCACCAGGTGAACATCCCCATCGGGCGCGGCCCCAGGGCGATCGCCCGGCCGCTGGTGCGCAGCATGTTGCCGTACCAGCGTCGCATCAGGTCGGTGGTCGACTTGAAGAAGCGTCGGCGGTCCGGCAGCTCCTCGAAGCCGGTGACGAAGACGTCGGGCAGATACAGCATCCGCCAGCGGTGCTTGAGCAGCCAGTACCAAGTCGACTTGTCGTCCCCCGAGAGGAACTTGAAGTTGCCGAAGCGCCAGTGGTCGACCCGGTCGTTCTCCACCAGTTCGATGAAGCTCGGCTGGGTGGCGAGGTCGAGGCGGAAGGCGCTGTAGCGCCCGGTCAGCACCAGCAGGCGCCGCGACACCGAGCCGGAACTCATCACCAGATGGCGCTGGGCATAGCGCAGGTCGTACCACTCCTTGGTGGCGTCGCCGCCGGTGACGATGGCGCTGTTGTTGGTGGTCAGCGCGCCCAGATCCTCGTTGGTGCGGAAGAACGACAGCGAACGCTCGAGGGTCCGGGGCTCGAGCAGGATGTCGCCGTCCATCGAGACCAGCAGGGCGTCCGGGGCCGGGGCGCGGCGCGAGATGGCACGCAGCACTTCCGCCATGGCCGAGCGCTTGCCGTCCCCCTTCTGGAACATGTAGCGCAGCTCGACGTTGCTCGGCCAGCCGAGGTCCTCCATCACGTGGGTGATGATGTCGACATCGGTGCGGTCGGCCAGCGAGGCGAAGATGGTGGTCGGGACGCCGTAGTCCCGGACCTCGCGCACCAGCGCCTCATAGACGCGATAGCTGACGTCGGCATCGATGCGGAACGAGGTGCACAGCACGTACAGCTCGCTGGGCTTGCCGGCCTCGCCGGCGGCGTCCGCCGCGGCACGCAGCCGCGGGAAGACGCGCCGGTTGTACCACACCGAGCGCAGCGCCTGGACGAACCACCAGGAGTAGCGCCAGGCGCCGATGGCCCCGATGGCGAAGAAGAAGCTCTTCGACGCCGGCGAGAAGACCTCCGACGGCAGCTCGGAGAGCAGCAGCACCAGCAGGGCCAGCAGCAGCAGCAGGGCGGTGACCTCCGTCACCTTGCTGGCGACGGAGGTGTGGTCGGGGAGCTTCGACATGGCGAGGCCTCAGGCGACGACGGGGCGGACGGAGGCGCCTCGGCCGATGGCGTAGTAGGTCAGCCCTGCCTCCTTGGCGCTCTCGGGCGAGAACAGGTTGCGGCCGTCGATCACCACCGGCTCGACCAGGCGCTCGCGGAGCTTGACGAAGTCGACGGTGCGGAAGGCCTTCCACTCGGTGCAGATGACCAGCGCATGGGCGCCCTCGAGGGTCTCGTCGCGATGCTCGGTGAGGTCCAGGTCTTCGCGGTTGCCGTAGATCCGCAGGCACTCCTCGGCGGCCTCGGGATCATGGGCCTGGACCCGGGCCCCGGCCTGCCACAGGGCCTCCATCAGCGCACGGCTTGGCGCCTCGCGCATGTCGTCGGTGTTGGGCTTGAAGGCCAGGCCCCACAGCGCGATGGTCTTGCCGGCCAGGTCGCCGTCGAAGGCGTCGCTGACCATCTCGAACAGGCGGCTCTTCTGGCGCGCGTTGACCTGCTCGACGGCGTTGATCAGGTGGGCCGGGTGACCGGTGGCCTCGGCGGTGTGGGCCAGCGCCTTGACGTCCTTGGGGAAGCAGGAGCCACCGTAGCCACAGCCCGGATAGATGAAGTGGTAGCCGATGCGCGGATCGCTGCCGATGCCGTGGCGCACTTCCTCGATGTCGGCGCCCAGGCGCTCGGCCAGGTTGGCCATCTCGTTGATGAAGCTGATCTTGGTGGCCAGCATGGCGTTGGCGGCGTACTTGGTCAGCTCGGCGCTGCGCACGCCCATGAACATCAGCTTGTCGCGCTGGCGGTTGTAGGGGCCGTAGCACTCGCGCATGACCTGGCGCACGCGTTCGGACTCGGTGCCCACCACGATGCGCGAGCCGCGCGAGAAGTCCTCGATGGCGGCGCCTTCCTTGAGGAATTCGGGGTTGGAGCAGACGTCGAACTCGATGTCCGCGCCGCGGGCCTCGAGGGTGGCGGCCACGGTGCGCTCCACCTTGCTGGCGGTGCCGACCGGTACCGTCGACTTGTCGACGATGATGCGGTACTCGGTCATGTGGGTGGCGATGGTCTCGGCGACCTTGAGCACGTGACGCAGGTCGGCGCTGCCGTCCTCGTCGGAGGGCGTGCCGACGGCGATGAACTGGAGCAGGCCGAACTCGACCGCGGCCTTGGCATCGTTGGTGAAGTGCAGGCGGCCGGCGTCCAGGTTCTGGTGGATCAGGGTCTCGAGGCCGGGCTCGTAGATCGGCACTTCGCCCTGGCTGAGGCGGGCGACCTTGTCGGCGTCCACATCGACGCACATCACTTCGTGGCCGACGTCGGCGAGGCAGGCGCCGGTGACGAGTCCTACGTATCCGGAACCAAAGATGGTGATCTTCATGGGCGTCTTGCTCCTGGTCATGGTCGGAAACGAACGTCATGTCCCTGGCCCCCGTCGGGGAGCGAGAGTCACGGACGATCATGGATCTGCCAGGGAGAGGGGCAAGCATCGGGCCGTAATAATAAAAAGCTATATATATCAATATATTACGCGATGCTTGGCCGTGGTGTGGCCGTGTGGCGACTCGCCTGTGGCGTGTGGAGAGAGGAAAAGCGTCGCGATCAGCCAACAACATGCCGTGTCGGTCGGCGAGGGAGGTGGGATTCGAGGCGCCGTCGGCGTCGGCTGTCGCGCTCTGACATCACCGGCGGGAACTGTCGCAAAGGCCCGCACCGCATGGCCTGTGCGTGATCGGGTGACGGGGGAACGACATTACATTAGGTAAGGAATATGTACGGGTGTTGCATCGTATCGACACCCGGCCCGGATCGGCGCCATGGCGTGACGCCCGGGAACGACGCCCCAACGAAAAAGGCGGCCCGAAGGCCGCCTCTTGGTGCGTCAGGGAAGCGCTCAGGTTCCCTTGGGCTCGCTTCTCAGCGCCTTGACCAGCGCGAAGCAGCCGATCAGCAGGACGATGGTGAAGGGCAGGCCGGTGGAGACGGCCGCCGTCTGCAGGGCTGTCAGGCCGCCGCCCAGCAGCAGGGCGATGGCGATGGCGCCTTCGATGATCGCCCAGAAGATGCGCTGGGGCTTGGGCGCGTCGACCTTGCCGCCGGCCGTGATCGAGTCGATGACCAGCGAGCCGGAGTCGGAGGAGGTCACGAAGAACACGATCACCAGGATGATGCCGACGAAGGAGGTGATGGCCGCCAGCGGCAGCTCACCGAGCATGGCGAAGAGCTTGATCTCCAGCGCGGCGTCCTGGACGCCCTGGAAGCCGTCGGAGATGACCTGATCGATGGCGGTGCCGCCGAAGGCGGTCATCCACAGCACCGAGACCAGGGTCGGCACCAGCAGCACGGCGGTCAGGAACTCGCGCACGGTACGGCCGCGGCTGACGCGGGCGATGAACATGCCGACGAACGGTGACCAGGAGATCCACCAGGCCCAGTAGAAGGCGGTCCAGCCCTGGCTGAAGTTGGCGTCTTCGCGGCCGAACGGCATCGACAGCGCGGGCAGGTTGACCGCGTAGGCGACCAGGTTCTCGAAGAAGCCGGTGGCGATCAGCAGGGTCGGGCCGACGACGATCACGAAGGCCAGCAGCAGGAAGGCCAGCACCATGTTGAGCTGCGACAGGCGCTGCACGCCCTTGTCGACGCCCAGCATGATCGAGCACAGCGCCACGGCGGTGATGCCCATGATCAACAGCACCATGGTGATGTTGCTGTTGGGCACGTCGAACAGATAGTTGAGGCCGGCGGCGGCCTGGGAGGCGCCGAGGCCCAGCGAGGTGGCCAGACCGAACAGGGTGGCGAACACCGCCAGGATGTCGATCAGGTGTCCCGGCCAGCCCCAGACGCGCTCACCCAGGATCGGGTAGAAGATCGAGCGAATGGTCAGCGGCAGACCCTTGTTGAAGGCGAAGATCGCCAGGGACAGGCCGACGATGGCATAGGCGCCCCAGGGGTGCAGGCCCCAGTGGAAGATGGTGGCGGCCATGCCCAGCTTCTGGGCGGCGGCCTCGTCACCGGCGGCGGCGCCCAGCGGCGCCCAGTCGGTGCGTACGCCGTTCTCCATGCTGGTGCCACCCAGGGCTGTGCCGAAGTGGGTCAGCGGTTCGGAGACGCCGTAGAACATCAGGCCGATGCCCATGCCGGCGGCGAACAGCATCGCGAACCAGCCGGCATAGCTGAAGTCCGGCGTGGCATGGGCGCCGCCGATGCGCACCTTGCCCAGCGGCGATAGCACGATGCCGAGACTGACCAGCACGAAGACGTTGCCGCCCAGCAGGAAGACCCAGCTCAGGTTACCGGTCAGGAAGCTGAAGATGGTGTCGAAGACCGGCTCGATCTCGGCCTGCAGGGCCAGCGTCAGGATCACGAAGACCAGGATCACTAGCGACGACACGGTGAAGACCTTGCCGTGCAGATCGACATCGAGGCCGAACTTGTTGGTTCTGATGTTGTCCTGACCGATCACGTAATCGGTATCGATCAGGTTGGCCGGGCCTTCCGGGGCGGGAATGCCCTCACCCGGGCCGCCCTCTTGGGCTTTGTTGTCGTTCGTCACGGGATCTCTCCTTGTTGACGTCGAGGAACGAGTGGGGCGCATCAGTCCTGGGGGCGGACCAGAAATACCGATGCGTCGGTATGGGTGGCGATCTTGCCGCCGTGCGAGGGAAGCACGACATCCAGGTGCTTCGGGGGATGGGTCTGCATGATCACCAGATCGGCGCCTTGCTCGTCGATCGCCTCGACCAGCACATCATCCAGATCGGCGGTGGGGTCCGGACAGACCAGCGCCTTGGCGCTGACCGGCTGGCCGTGGACCTGGGCGCGCTCCTGGGCGAAGGCTTCCAGTTTCTGCTGGTACTCGTCCGGGGTGCGGGCCACGCTGCCTGGGGTGTTGGCGATGACCGCCACGTAGCAGACTTCCGCACCGTAGTGCTTGGCCTGATCGGCGACGACCTGCAGCGATGGTTCGAACACGTCGGGATGTGCCAGGTCCACCGGCACCAGAATCTTCTTGAACATGCCTGCGCTCCTTGTGGGTTGCGTCCGCGCTCACACGCTCAGTGTGGCCGTTGGACGACGATTTGGGAGTCCCGCGCTTTCAACGGCAGCGGGCCGGCAATCGGCGTCGTTCGGGGGAGGCTTGCCCTTGTTTTCCTTGTATTCCGAGGGGCCGCGGCCCGATCGGATAAGCGATTTTAATCAAGAATGCGGCTGTTGATAACAGCCAATTAGCAATACTGGGTGGAGGATCGGCTGCGTAGTCGAAGGCGACATCCAGATGACGCCCCTCGCCCGGAGTCGACAGCGTTGATGCCGGCCAGGTTGGCAACCGATCGGCGGCGCTCTCTAGATAGATAATTATGATTCTAAAGGCATAATAAATATATTTTATTTAATCAAGGCGGGCTCCTAATGTGAATCTCACAAGACAACAAGGAGACCTTTCCATGACCGAGCCCGTTTTCGACACAGAATACACCGATACCCTCGTGGTCGGTGGCGGTCAGGCCGGTGTGGCCATGAGCGAGCATCTGGGCAACCTGGGGGTGCCCCACCTGGTGCTCGAGCGCGACCGCATCGCGGAAGCCTGGCGCACGCGCCGTTGGGATTCGCTGGTGGCCAACGGGCCGGCTTGGCACGACCGCTTCCCGGGTATGGAGTTCGAAGACGTCGACGCCGATGCCTTTGCCCCCAAGGAGCGGGTGGCAGCCTATTTCGAGGCCTACGCGCGCAAGATCGGCGCGCCCATCCGTACCGGGGTGGAGGTCAGGAACGTCGAGCGCAATCAGGGGCGGCCCGGCTTCACCGTCGAGACGTCCACGGGGATCATCGAGGCCCATCGCGTGGTGGCGGCCACCGGGCCCTTCCAGCGGCCGGTGATCCCGCCGATCGCTCCCGAGGACGAGCGCCTCACGCAGATGCACTCATCCGAGTACCGCAATCCCCGGCAATTGCCCGAGGGCGCCGTGCTGGTGGTCGGTGCGGGGTCCTCCGGGGTGCAGATCGCCGAGGAACTGCAGCGTGCCGGCAAGCCGGTCTACCTGTCGGTGGGCCCCCATGATCGTCCGCCGCGCGCCTACCGCGGTCGCGACTTCTGCTGGTGGCTGGGCGTGCTCGGTCATTGGGATGCCGAGGTCATGAAGCCGGGCACCGAGCACGTCACCATCGCCGTGAGCGGCGCCAACGGCGGCAAGACGATCGACTTCCGCGAGCTGGCCCATCAGGGCATGACGCTGGTCGGGCGCACTCAGGCCTTCCAGAACGGCGTGGCCACCTTCGACGCCGACCTGGCCGACAACCTGGCCCGCGGGGATGCGAACTATCTGGCGATGCTGGATGCCGCGGACGACTATGCCGCGCGCAATGGCCTCGATCTGCCGGAGGAGCCCGAAGCGCGGCGGATCCCGAGCGATCCGCCCTGCGTGACCGAGCCGCTGAGCGAGCTTGACCTGGAGGCGGCCGGGGTGACCGCGATCGTCTGGGCTACCGGCTTCTCGGTGGACTATGGCTGGCTGGACGTCGAGGCCTTCGACGGCAACGGCCGGCCGCAGCATCAGCGCGGGGTGTCCAGCGAGCCGGGTGTCTACTTCGTTGGCCTGCCCTGGTTGTCGCGGCGCGGTTCCAGCTTCATCTGGGGCGTTTGGCACGATGCCAAGCACATCGCCGACCATATCGCCACACAGCGCAAGTACCTGGCCTACCATGAGGCCGCCCAGTGCCAGGACGCCCCCGTGCCGGCCGAGTCAGCCATCGACGATACCAGCGCAGAGAGGGTCAACTGATGCCGACGCACACCCGTATCCGCATGTTCAACACCAAGGAAACGTATCCCAACCAGACGTTGGACAACGATCTGTGCCAGGCGGTAAGGGCGGGCAACACCGTTTATGTCCGTGGTCAGGTAGGCACCGACTTCGAGGGCCGCCTGGTCGGTCTCGGGGATCCGCGGGCCCAGGCCGAGCAGGCCATGAAGAACGTCAAGCAGCTGCTCGAGGAAGCCGGGTCCGACCTCAGCCATATCGTCAAGACCACCACCTACATCACCGACCCGCGATTTCGCGAGCCGGTTTATCGCGAGGTGGGCAACTGGCTCAAGGGCGTCTTCCCGATCTCTACGGGTCTGGTGGTGGCCGGGCTCGCCCAGCCCGAATGGCTGATGGAGATCGACGTCATCGCCGTCATTCCCGAGCAGGAGGGCAACCCATGACCTTTTCCATCGCCGGCTTCTGCCGCGAGACCGGACAGTTCGGCACCGCCATCAGCTCCTCGAGCATCTGCGTGGCCAGCCGCTGCCCCTTCATCGCCCCCGGCAAGGGGGCGGTGCTGACCCAGAACGTGACCAATCCCGAGCTCGGCCAGCTGGGCGTGCGGCTGCTCGAGGAGGGGCTCGACGCCGAGAGCGTGCTGGTGCGGCTCGTCGAGCATGAGGCGCACCCCGAATGGCGTCAGCTCCAGGTCCTCGATGCCCAGGGACGCAGCGCGTTGCACAGCGGCGCCGAGACGCTGGGCATCCACGCCACCCGGCAGGGCCAGGACTGCGTGGCCGGCGGCAACATGCTCGCCGATGAGGCCGTCGTCGACGCCATGGTGGCGTGCTTCGAGTCCCACGACGGCGAGCTGGCCGAGCGGCTGCTGGCCGCCATGGACGCCGGCATGGCCGCCGGCGGCGAGATGGGCCCGGTGTTCTCGGCGGGGCTCAAGGTCACCGATCGGGCCAGCTGGCCGGTGGTCGACCTTCGAGTCGACTGGCACGTGGCGCCGCTCAGCGAGCTGCGCATGATCTGGGATCACTACCTGCCGCAGCGCGACGCCTATGTGCTGAGGGCGGTGCGGCCCGACGACTCGCCGTCCTACGGCGTGCCGGGGGATGAGCGCTGATCGTCATCCGCCGATGCCCGCCGGAGGTGGCCATGGCCCATGGCCACCCTTTCTCGCTTGCCTGACCATTCGGGGGTTCCATGTCCCAAGAGTCCGTCGTCGACCTGCTCGCCGAGCTGGTGGCCTTCGACACCACCAGCGATCGCTCCAACCTGCCGTTGATCACCTTCATCGAGGCGTACCTGGCCCGCCACGGCGTGGCTTCGCGGCGGGTGACCGACGCGACCGGTGAGAAGGCCAACCTCTATGCCACCATCGGGCCGGTGGATCGCCCCGGCGTGATGCTCTCCGGGCACACCGACACCGTGCCGGTCACCGGCCAGGCCTGGCGCGTCGACCCCTTCCGTCTTACCGGCGAGGGTGAGCGACTCTACGGCCGCGGCACCGCCGACATGAAGGGCTTCCTGGCCGCCGTCCTGGCCGCCGTGCCGATGATGGTCGAGGCCGATCTCGCTGTCCCCGTGCACCTGGCCTTCTCTCACGACGAGGAGGTGGGCTGCGTGGGCGTGCGTACCCTGCTCGCGGATCTCGCCCATCAGCCGGTGCGCCCGGCGGCCTGTCTGATCGGCGAGCCGACGTCCATGCGGCCGGCCACCGCCCACAAGGGCAAGATCGCGGTGCGGCTGCACGTGCGTGGCAAGGCCTGCCACTCCGGCATGGCTCCCGAGGGCGTCAATGCCATCCATGCCGCCGCGCGTCTGGCCGCCTGGGTCGAAGAGACCGCCGCCGCCAAGGCCCTCCGCGGGCCCTTCGATGCGCGTTTCGCGATCCCCCACACCACGCTGCAGGTGGGCACCATTCAGGGCGGGGCGGCGCTCAACATCGTGCCCCAGGACTGTCGCCTGGACATCGAGATTCGCAACGTCGCCGAGGACGATCCCGAGGCGCTGCTCGGCGAACTGATGGCCTTCGCTGCCTCCCTGGAGGCCGAGATGCGCGAGACCTCCCCCGAGACCGGCATCCGGCTGGAGCGTCTCAGCGACTACCCGGGCCTGTCGATGGACGACGAACATGTCCTGGTGGCCTTCATCCTCTCGCTGCTCGACTCGAGCGAGCTGGAGCGCATCGGCTTCGGTACCGAGGGCGGGCTCTTCCAGCAAGAGCTGGGCATCCCGACCCTGGTCTGTGGTCCTGGCAGCATGGCCCAGGGCCACCAGCCGGATGAGTTCGTGACCCTCGACCAGCTGGCACGCTGTCAGGCCTTCCTGACCCGGCTGATCGAGGCGCTGTCCGGCCCCGAGGCGCGGCGTCGTCTGGCCGTCGGCGATCTGCTGGCCACCGACACGGCCTGATTCGTCGTGCCCGCGCCGGGGCCGGGGCATGCAGCGGCTCCAAAGGCTGTCACCGCAGGCGTCGTCGTGGGTACGTGCACCGCGATGTCCCTGGGGCATCCGGCGTCGGCAGCTGGTATGCTGGAAGGAGCCGCCCCGCATTTCGTGGGGCGGCATGGTTTTCCAGCGGCGGTGGCGAGTCGATGCGTCAATTCACCCTCAAGCAGCTGCGCTACTTCGTGGTGGCCGGCGAACTGTCCAGCGTCACCCAGGCGGCCCGCAAGCTGCACGTGTCCCAGCCCTCGATCTCCGCGGCCATCCAGCAGATCGAGTCGGTCACCGGACTGCAGCTGTTCGTGCGTCACCATGCTCAGGGGCTGTCGCTGACGCCCTCGGGCAAGCAGCTGATGCAGCGCGCGCGTCAGCTGCTGCGCGATGCCGAGGGATTGGAGAAGTACGCGCTCTCGCTGGGCGAAGAGATCGGCGGTGAGCTGCGCCTGCTGGCCTTTCCCACCTTCGCGCCGCTTTTCCTGCCCCGGCTGCTGCGTCGCTTTGCCGACCGCCATCCCTCGGTGAGTCTTTACTGCGACGAGATGAACCAGGTGGATATCGTCCGCGGGCTGGGGCAGGGCGACTACGAGCTAGCGTTTACCTACGATCTCCAGGTGCCCGAGGAGATCGACTTCACGCCGCTGTATCGCTTTCCACCCTATGCGGTCGTCGCCGCCGACCACCCGCTGAGCGAGCGCGACAGCATCAGCCTCGCCGAGCTGGTGGCCTATCCCATGGTGCTGCTCGACTGGCCGCTGAGCCGCGAGTACTTCCTGTCGATCTTCACTCACCACGGGTTATCGCCCGCCGTGTCCCACCGCGCCAAGTCCATGGACATGCTGCGCGGACTGGTGGCCAACGGCTTCGGCTTCTCGCTGTTCAACACGCCGCTGTCGGCCTTCGATGCCCTCGATGGCGGCGGACTCAAGCCGTTGCGGATCGAAGAGGATGCCCCGTCCTTGTCGATGGGCATCGCCTGTCTGCGCGGCCTGCGCCTCGGTCCTGCGGCCGAGGCCATGCACCGCCTGGCCAGCGATCCCGACGCCAGTGGGGCGGTCTTCGCCCGGCTCGGCGATGACCAGGCCGAGCCGGCCGGCAACTGACCGACCCCCAAGGATGACCCACCGAGCGTGACGCCTGCCAGGATGGCTCCGGGCGGCGGCGATGCGTCATTGCATAAGAAATCATGATGCTGTTGTTACAATAATAATATTTTATTTAATCAGAGCCGCAGGGCTATCGTGGCATCACGGTCGTGATCCATGCCGACATGACCTCGACAACAATGACACTGACAATGGAGACCCACCCGATGGCGGCACATGATCTGTCCTTCTGGCGAGACCTTCGCTCCCGGCTGACCCTGCCGGATGGGGCCTTCATCGACGGCCGGCGCGTCCAGGCCGGCGATGGCGAGACCTTGACCACCTGGAACCCGGCCACCGGCGAGGCCCTGACCGAGGTCGCGGCCTGCGGCGCCGAGGACGTGGAGCGCTCGGTCGCCGCGGCCCGTCGCAGCTTCGAGGCCGGTGACTGGTCACGGGCCGCCCCCGCTCAGCGCAAGGCGGTGCTCCAGCGCCTGTCGGCGCTGATGATGGAGCATCAGGAAGAGCTGGCCCTGCTCGAGACCCTGGACACCGGCAAGCCGATCCGCGATGCCTTCGAGCTCGACATCCCCGGTGCGGCGGGCTGCTTCGGCTGGTATGCCGAGGCTACCGACAAGCTCTACGGCGAGGTGGCACCCACCGACGGCGACAACCTGGCCACCATCACCCGCGAGCCGGTCGGCGTGGTGGCGGCGGTGATCCCCTGGAACTTTCCCCTCGACATCACCGCCTGGAAGCTGGCCCCGGCGCTGGCCGCGGGCAACAGCGTGATCCTCAAGCCCGCCGAGCAGTCCCCGCTCACCGCCCTGCGCCTGGCCCAGCTGGCCACCGAGGCGGGCATCCCCGACGGCGTCTTCAACGTCCTGCCCGGTCACGGCCACATCACCGGCGAGGCCCTGGGCATGCATCCGGACGTGGACTGCCTGACCTTCACCGGCTCCACGGCTACCGGCAAGCGCTTCCTGGAGTACGCCGCCCGCTCGAACATGAAGCAGGTGTGGCTGGAGTGCGGTGGCAAGAGCCCCAACGTGGTCTTCGCCGACAGCGACCTGACGGCGGCGGCGAAGACCGCCGTGCAGGGCATCTACTTCAACCAGGGCGAGGTGTGCTCGGCGAACTCGCGGATCCTGATCCAGCGCGAGGCCAAGCAGGCCTTCGTCGAGCGCTTCGTGGCCGCGGCATCCGAGCTGGTGGTCGGCGATCCGCTGGACCCGGCCACCGACGTCGGCTCGCTCATCGATGCCGATCATGCCGGCAAGGTGCGCGGCTATATCTCGCTGGGCCTGGAGGAGGGCGCGCGTCTGGCGCTGGGTGAGGCACCCAGCGGAGAGGAGCAGGGTGCCTTCGTGTCGCCGACGCTGTTCGAGAGCGTGACTCCGCAGATGACCATCGCCCGGGAGGAAATCTTCGGCCCGGTGGCGGTGCTGATCGAGTTCGCCGATGAGGACGAGGCGGTGTCGATTGCCAACGATTCCATCTACGGCCTGGCGGCTTCGGTATGGACCGAGAACCTGTCGCGGGCGCATCGCGTCTCGCGTCGCCTGCGGGCAGGGACCATTTCGGTGAATACCGTGGACGCCATCGACTTCACCACGCCCTTTGGCGGCTACAAGCAGTCCGGCTTCGGGCGCGACCTGTCGCTGCATGCCCTGGACAAGTTCACCCAGCTCAAGACCACTTGGGTGCGCCTGTGAGTGTCTGTTGAGCCTGCCCGACGGTGAGTCTCCGTCGGGCATCTAACCCCACAACAACAATAGGGTGGATGACAATGCAAGATGCCATGTCCCAATCGACGGCGGCCTCGGCCGCTACCGGCAAGAAGGCGCGTGGGGTCCTGGGGCTCAAGTCCCTGATGGCTGTCGCGGTCGGCCTGGTGGTGTCCCAGGGCGTCATGGTGCTGATGCTCCAGGGCGTCGGTATCGCTGGGCCCGCCTTCATCGTGCCGCTGGCCATCGCCTGGGTACTGGCGCTGTGCTATGCGGCGTCCTTCTCCGAACTGGCCCTGCTGGTCCCCCGGGCGGGCAGCCTGAGTGCCTACACCGAGGTGGCCCTGGGGCACTTCCCGGCGATCCTCTCGGTATTCTCCGGCTACGTGGTGGTGGCCATGTTCGCGCTGTCCGCCGAGCTGCTGCTGGTCAACTTCCTGCTCGGCGTGCTCTACCCGGCCGTGGAGGGCACCCACTACGTGGCCTTCGGCATTCTCGGCGTGTTCACGGTGCTCAACCTGCTGGGCATCGACGTGTTTGCCAAGCTGCAGAACCTGCTGGCCTTCGCCATGGTGGTGGCCCTGACCCTGCTCGGTGTCAGTGCCCTGACCGGCGGTTTCGCTCCCCACGCTTTCGAAGCCACCGAGCTGGCGGCCGGGTTCAACCTGGGGGATGGCGCCTTCACGTTGATCGCCCTGGCCATCTGGGGCTACGTGGGGGCCGAGTTCGTCTGCCCGATGGTCGACGACGCGCGCCGCCCCGAACGCTACATCCCGCGCTCCATGTACCTGGGCCTGACGGTGATCTTCGTCGTCTTCGCCCTCTACTGCCTGGGGGCGCTCTTCTACCTGCCGCGTGACGTCCTGATGAGCGCGGACTTGCCCCATCTGGAATATGCCATCGCCGCCTTCGGCGGATCGGGTACCTTCCTGCTGGCCGTGGCCGCGATCACGGCGACCTGCAGTACGGTGAACACTTCGCTGGCCGCCGTGCCGCGCATGCTGCAGGGCATGGCCGAGCAGGGCCAGGCCTTCCCGGTACTAGGCTGGAAGACCCGGTCCACCCGTGCGCCCTGGGTCGCCGTGCTGTTCACCGCCGGCGTCACCGGTCTGCCGCTGCTGATCTGGGGCAACGATGCCGGCACCGTGGGGCTGCTGCTGATCTCCGCCGCCATCGCCTGGTTGATCGCCTACATCATCGCGCATGTGAACGTCATCGCCCTGCGTCGGCGCTATCCCGATGCCGTACGCCCCTATCGCTCGCCCTTTTACCCGCTGCCGCAGCTGATCGGCATCGCCGGCATGGTCTACGCCATCGTCTATGCCTCGCCGGCCCCGGAGCTGACCGCGGAGATCTTCATCAACGCCGGCGTCGTGCTGGGCATCGTCAGCGTCGTTGCCGTGGCCTGGATCAAGCTGGTGATGAAGAAGTCGCTGTTCAAGCCCGAACCGCTGAATGCACTTGCCAAGCGTTGATATGTGACGCTGCACGCAATTCCGTGGGGCGCCTCAGGCGTCCCCGATCCTGAAGGAGAACCACAATGACAAGTCAAAACGTATCTGCCCAACTCGATAAACAGGAAATCTGGCAGAAGGACCGCGATCACTTCATGCACCCCTGGACCGACTTCTCCACCTTCAAGGAGAGCGGTTCCATGATCTTCAACCAGGCCGATGGCGTCTCCATTCAGGATGCCGATGGCAAGCGCTACCTGGACGGGATCGGCGGGCTCTGGTGCGTGAACATCGGCTACGGGCGCGACGAGATCGCCGAGGCCGTCGCCGATCAGATCCGCGACATCCCCTACTTCTCGACCTTCGGCCATCACACCACGGCTCCGGCCGCGCGGCTGGCTGCCAAGCTCGCCGAGCTGGCGCCGGGCGATCTCAACCACGTCTTCTACGGCTGCGGTGGCTCGGTGGCCAACGACACCGCCGTGCGCATGATCCACTTCTACTTCAACCAGCTCGGTCAGCCGAGCAAGAAGCAGATCATCTCGCGCATCGATGGCTACCACGGCAGCACCTACATGGCGATGTCGATCACCGGGGTCAAGTTCGACCACATCGGCTTCGACATCGACCAGCAGCTGGTGCATCACATCTCCTGTCCCAACCCCTACCGTCGCCCCGAGGATCAGAGCCTCGAGGCCTTCTGCGACGAGAAGGTGAAGGAGCTGGAGGACAAGATCCTCGAGCTGGGTCCGGATAATGTGGCGGCCTTCTTCGCCGAGCCGATCATGGGCGCCGGCGGCGTCATCGTGCCGCCCGAGGGCTATCACAGGAAGACCCTGGAAGTGTGCCGCAAGTACGACGTCCTCTACGTCTCCGACGAGGTGGTCACCGCCTTCGGCCGCCTGGGCCACATGTTCGCTTCCGAGGACGAGTTCGGCATCGTGCCGGACATCATCACCTGCGCCAAGGGCCTGACCTCCGGCTACCTGCCGCTGGGGGCGACCATCTTCTCGGACCGTATTTACGAGGTGATCAGCAAGCCGCAGGCCGATGGCGCCATCTTCACCCATGGCTTCACCTATTCGGGCCATCCGGTGAGCTGCGCGGCGGGCCTCAAGAACATCGAGATCATGGAGCGCGAGGGGCTGTGCGCGCACGTCGAGGATGTGGGCGACTACTTCGAGCGCCGTCTCCACGAGCTCGAGGACCTCGAGATCGTGGGCGATGTCCGCGGCCGCAAGTTCATGATGTGTCTGGAGAATGTCGCCGACAAGACGACCAAGGAGCTGATCGCGCCCGAGGCCAAGGTGGGTAACCGCATCGCCGACGAGTGTCAGCAACGGGGCCTGATCGTGCGACCGCTGGCGCACATGAACATCCTCTCCCCGACGCTGATCCTGAATCGCGAGCACGTCGACTTCGTGGTGGCCACCCTGCGCGAGAGCATCGAGGCCGCGACAGAGTCGCTCAAGGCCGACGGCTACCTGCCGCGCTGAGCCCTGACGGCCCGGTCTCATGCGAGGCCGGGCCTTTTTTCCTCACGACCCGACTGCTCCGGCGCGGCCAGGAGAGGGCGTGTGCCGTCAGCCGCGCCAGGCGGGATGGACGGCTAGCTGATCCGGCCGCATGTCCCGCCGAGTCGACAAAGAAGAGGGGGAGATGCCTTGCGGCATCTCCCCCTGCTGGTTGGTCGGAAGGTCGGCGAGAAGCCTTAGGCTTCCGGCAGCCACTCCTGGACCAGGTCCTGGTTGTCCTCGACCCACTGCTTGGCGTTCTCGTAGGGGTCGGAGTCTTCCTCCTGGTTCATGAGCATGACCTCGCCCATCTGCTCCGGGGTCCACTCGAAGGCGTCCAGGATGGCGTAGGCCTCCGGCATGTCTTCCTCGAGGCCCTGACGGACCACGGTGTCGATCTCCTCGGCGCCGCCGTAGACGTTTTCCGGATCCTCGAGGTACTTGAGGTCCCAGCGGGCGAACATCCAGTGCGGCGTCCAGCCGGTCACCACGATCGGCTCGCCGTTGGAAATGGCGGTCTGCAGGGCCGCGGTCATGGTGGCGCCGCTACCGCTCTGCAGGTCGAGGTCCAGCTCGTAGGCGTCGATGACATCCTCGGTCAGGCCCATCAGGCCGGCACCCGGATCGATGCCGGTGATCTTGCCGTCCAGTGCGTCGGCGTGGTCGTTCAGATCGGTGATGGCGTTCATGTCGCTATCGGCGGGCACCACCAGGCCGAGCTTGGTGCCCTCGAGATTGGCGCCGAGGTTCTCGATCTGATCGCCGAGACGCTCGTAGTAGTCGGCGTGGGTGGTCGGCAGCCAGGCGGTGGTCATGGCGTCGGCGTCGCCGGTGGCGACCGCCTGCCACATGGCGGCGGCGGACAGCGAGGTCATCTCGACCTCGTAGCCGGCCTGCTCCAGCACGGCGCGCACCACGTTGGTGGAGGCCACGGCGTCGGACCATTCGACGTAGGAAAGATGGACGGTGCCCTTGTCCTGGGCCTGGGCCGTCGCCGCGGTCAGGCTGGCGCCGGCGATCAGGGCCAGGCCAGCGATGCGCATCGGTTGCTTCGGCATTGTGCTTATCTCCGTTAGGAATGTATTCATGAGCATGCTGAGACGAGCCGCCGGTTGCAACCGGCGGTCGTTCAACGGCGTGACGTCAGCTCTTGCCCTGCTTGCGCAGCGACTGGGTCAGGCGGTCCAGCAGCATGGCCAGGATCACCACGGCGATGCCGGCCTCGAAGCCGTCGCCCGGACGCAGGCGTTGAATGGCGCGCCAGACCTCGCTGCCCAGGCCGTCGGCACCGATCATGGCGGCGATCACCACCATCGACAGCGCCAGCATGATGGTCTGGTTGATGCCGGCCATCACGGTCGGCAGCGACAGCGGCAGCTGCACCTTGACCAGCTTCTGGCCGCGGGTGGCGCCATAGGCGTCGGCGGCCTCCACCAGGTCGGTGGGCACCTGGCGGATGCCTAGGGTGGTGAAGCGGATCGCCGGCGGCATGGAGAAGATCACGGTGGCGAAGATCGCCGACACCGAGCCGATGCCGAAGAACGGGATGGCCGGGATCAGGTAGACGAAGGCCGGCATGGTCTGCATGAAGTCCAGCACCGGCATGATCGTCTTGTAGAGCCGCTCCGACAGCGCCGCGGCGATGCCGACCGGCAACGCGATGACCACCGCCACCAGGGTGGCGATCACCACCAGGGTCAGGGTCTCGATCATCGGCTCCCACAGGCCCAGGTTCATGATCAGCGCCAGCCCGGCGACGGCGCCGATGGCCAGGCGCACGTTGGCCAGCCACCAGCACAGCGCGGCGATGATCACCAGCAGCGACCAGTCGGGCAGCCACATCAGGGCGTCGTTGAGGCCGTCGATGCCGGTCTGGGTGATGCGGGAGATGCCGCGGGTCACGGCGGAGTATTCGCTGGTCAGCCAGTTCAGGCCGTTCTCGATCCAGTCGCCCAGCGGCATGCGCGGGAATTCGATAGCCATCAGTGGTCTCCTGCCTGTGCGAGTTCGTCGAGGACGGCGCCTTTCACGACCACGCCCTGGAGCACCTGGTCGTCATCCACCACGGCGATCGGGAAACGGTTCTCGCTGAACATGGCGAACAGGTTGTGCAGCGGCTCCTCGCGGGTGACCTTGCGGAAGTCCTGGGTCATCACCTCGGTGACGGTCTGCTTGCCGTCCTCCAGCGCCTGGCTGGCGGCGTCGGCGTCGATCAGGCCGATCAGGCGGCGGTCGCGGTCGAGGATATAGATGGAATCGAGGCTGTGGTCGCGCATCTTGCGCAGCGCGGTGCGCGGACCGTCGGTGTCGCGCACCGTGGAGCGGACCTTGCGCATGGCGCTTTCGGCGCTGAGGATGCGCGACTTGTCGACGCCCTCGATGAAGCGGCGCACGTAGTCGTCGGCGGGCTTGGTGAGGATCTCCTCGGGTGTGCCGATCTGCACCACCTCGCCGTCCTTGAGCAGCACGATGCGGTCGCCGATGCTCAGCGCCTCGTCGAGGTCGTGGGTGATGAAGACGGTGGTCTTCTTCATGCGGTGCTGGAGCTGCAGCAGCTCCTGCTGCATGTCGCCGCGGATCAGCGGGTCCAGCGCCGAGAAGGCCTCGTCCATCAGCAGCACGCTGGCATCGTTGGCCAGCGCGCGGGCCAGGCCGACGCGCTGCTGCATGCCGCCGGAGAGCTGGCGCGGATAGGCGTTCTCCCAGCCTTCCAGGCCGACCTGCTTGAGCGCGTTACTGGCGGTCTCGCGGCGCTCGGCGGGATCGATGCCGCGGATCTCCAGACCGAACTCGGTGTTCTGCTGAACGGTACGGTGGGGGAAGAGGGCGAAGTTCTGGAACACCATGGAGAAGTGGCGGCGGCGGCATTCCAGCAGCTCCTTCTCCTTGAGGCTCGGGATGTTCTGCCCGTCGATGACGATCTCGCCCTCGGTCGGGTCGATCAGGCGGTTGAGGCAGCGGATCAGGGTCGACTTGCCGGAACCGGACAGCCCCATGATCACCAGCAGTTCCCCTTCGTAGACATCGAAGTCGATGTTCGACAGGCCCAGGGTCTGGCCGGTCTTGTCGAGGATCTCGGGGCGCTTCAGCCCCTGGTCGCGCAGTTCCAGCGCCTTCTTCGGCTGGTTGCCGAAGACCTTGCTGAGGTTGCGCACCCGAATCTTGACGTTTCGGTTGTCACTCATTGGCGAGCCTTGTGTGGTGCCGCGCCCTGGAGAGGGCGGGCAAAATGGTTGCGTTGAATGTAACCCCAGAGTGACAGCCGCCAGCGTTGACTCGAACCGGACGCCAGCAACCCGGGAGTTATTGAATAACCGTTCAGAAATATGCCGGGGTCGTGCCGGGGCGCTCTATTCGGGGCAGGCCGAAGCGCCCGCCTGGCCGGCAACGGCCGGCGTCAGGCGCCAGAGACCGGCCTCGGCGGCGTCGTTGAGTATATAGAGCGTGCCGTCGTGCCCCTGGTCAACGGTGCGTAGGCGGCCGACCTCTCCATCGAGCACTTTCTCGCGTTCGATCACCGTGTCGCCCTCGAGGCGCAGTCGCAGCAGCGCCTCGCCGCGCAGCCCGCCGGCCAGCAGATCGCCCTGCCAGGGCGCGAAGGCCGGCGAGGTCACCCGGGTCAGGCCCGAAGGCGCGAATCGGCCGTCGAAGACATGCACCGGGTCGCGCATGCCCGGGGCGCTGTCGCGGCCGATCGGCAGGAAGGTGACGTAGTCGCGGCCCCGGGAGACCTCCGGCCAGCCATAGTTGGCGCCCGGCACCAGGCGATTGAGTTCGTCGCCGGTGCGCGGGCCGTGCTCGGTGGACCAGGCCGTGCCGTCGTCGGCGACGATCAGCCCCTGGGGATTGCGGTGGCCGAGGCTGAAGATCTCGTCGCGCACCTCGGGGTCGCCCACGAAGGGATTGTCGGCGGGCACGCCGCCGGTCTCGGTGAGGCGCAGGATGCTGCCGGCGTGGTCGCCGCCGTCCTGGGCGCGCTCGGGGCTGCCGCGTTCCCCGACGCTCATCAGCAGGGTGCCGTCGGGGCGCCAGGCCAGCCGTGAGCCGAAGTGGCGACCGGCGTCGGTGGCGCGGTTCTGGGTGAAGAGGTGCTCGATGCCGATCAGGCGGCCGCCCTCGAGGCGTGCCCGGGACAGGGCGGTCGCGGCGCCGTCGGCCACCGGCCGGCTCCAGGTGAAGTAGAGCCAGTCATGCTCGCCGCTCTCGTCCTCGCCGAAACGGGGATGCAGGGCCAGGTCGAGCAGCCCGCCCTGGCCACGGGCCGCGACCTCGGGCAGGCCGGCGATGCTCAGGCGCGAGCCGTCCGCGGCGATCCGCGTCAAACGGCCGCCGCGCTCGCCGACCAGCAGGGCGCCGTCGGGCAGCTGGGCCAGTCCCCAGGGGTGGCGGAAGCCGTCGGCGACGCGGCTCAGGCACAGTGTCATGTGCCGGGTGTCCAGCCGCATCGGCGTGTCCTGGGCCTGGCTCGGCAGGGCGGCGGCCGTCAGCAGCACGCTCAGGACCGCCGCCGGCAGGCGCGACGAGGGACGGGGGCAAGAGAGGATCATGGGCCGACTCCTTGTCGATGGCGCCCCCAGTATAGAAGGCGCCGGCCAGGCGTCGGCCTGTCGGTTGCCTGTCCGGCTACATCAGCCACGCCAGCAGCAGCGGCAGATAGATCAGCGACAGCAGGGTCGAGCAGAACACCAGGCTGGCCACGTATTCCGGCTCGCGACGGGCCTTCTGGGCGAACAGGTAGTTGAACACCGCCACCGGCATGCTCATCTGCAGCACCAGGATGGCGTGAGCCATGGGCGGCAGGGCCAGCAGCGCGCCGATGCCCCAGGCCAGGCCCGCGGCCAGCGGCAGGCGCAGCAGGCAGAAGCCGAGGCCCGAGCGCAGGCTCCTGACCTGGATGTTGGCCAGCGACACCCCGAGGGTGATCAGCATCAGCGGCACCGTGAAGCCCGAGATCAGATCCACGCTGTTGGCCAGCCACGGCGGCAGGTCGGTGTCGGTAAGCAGCAGCGCCAGGGCGATCAGGATGGCGTAGACCGTGGGCGTCCTGGCCAGCGACTTCAGCGGGTTGCCGCGGCTGGTCATCAGGGTGCCGAGGGTGAACTGGAACAGCGACACCGTGACCATCACCGTGATGCCGAAGGCGAAGCCCGCCTCGCCGAAGGCGTAGAGCACCACCGGCAGGCCCATGTTGCCGGTGTTGGGATACATCATCGGCGCCAGCAGCACCCGCCAGTCGCGCCGCAACAGGCGGGCGGAGACCACGGTGGCCGCCCCCATGGTGGTCAGTACCAGGGCGGTGGCCAGCATGGTGCGGCCGAAGCTGTCGGCGTCGATCTCGGCGCCGGCCAGCGAGGCGAGCACCAGCGCCGGGGTGCCGATGTTGAACACCAGGCGGGTGACGAAGGCCACGGGATAGTCGTGGCCGAGCCGAACCCAGCCGAAGCCCAGTCCGGCGCCGGCGATGACCGGCGCCATCACGGCGAAGAGTTCGGCGAGCATGGAGTGTCTCCTTGGTTGAGGGAAATGAAGGAAGGCCGTGCCGACGTCGCCTCAGGCGACGTCCGCCTGCGGCGGTGGTGGCGCCAGGCCTCGCGAGGCCCGGGCACGTTGGGCTTGGCGCTCCAGCGACAGTTCGAGGCGCTGCGCCAGTCCGGCGAGCCGGGCGTGCTGACGCTCGCTCAGTCCGGGCTGGTGGCGCACGGCCTCGACGAAGGCCTCGCCGGCCGGCTGCACCGCGCTTGGGGAGTGGCCCCTGGCGCTGTCGGCGTAGGCTTGCGCCAGGGCGGCGAAGAAGTCTCGCTTGGCGCGATGCAGGGGCTCGTCCGGCAGGTCGTCCAGGCGGCGGCGCACCTGCAGGCAGGCATAACCGATGTCGAGCCCGGTCAGCCCCAGGGTGAAGAGATGGCGCTGGTCCTCGGGCAGGACGTCGTCGTGCTTGGCCAGGTGCAGCAGGCGATCGGCCATGCCGCCCACGAAGCGTGCCTCCGCCTCGTGGATCGGCGGTGAGGTCAGGCGCCGCAGGTCGCCGACGATGGCGCCGACCAGCCGGCGCTTGCGCAGCCGTGAGCCGAAGCCGGGCAGCAGCCGGAAGCCGGCCACCACCGCGGAAAGGCCGATCATCACCGCGATGGCGCGGTTGATGAAGGCGTCGAACGAGAAATCCATGCCGTTGCCGGGCATGGTCAGCAGGATGTTGCCGATGGTGAAGGCCAGGCAATAGCCCATCAGCCGGGGCACCGCCGCGCCCAGCAGGCCCAGGAACAGGGGCGGCATCAGCAGCATCGCCAGCATCGGGAAGCCGCTGGCCTGGGCCAGCAGCACGTGGCCGAACAGCAAGGCGCTGGGAATCGCCGCCAGCATGCCCTTGGCGAACATCATGCAGACCACCACGGGATTGTCGCGGGTGGCGAAGAAAGCCGAGAACAGGGTGCCGAGCAGCATCGCCACCTGGCCGTTGTCCCAGCCGGTCGCCAGCCAGAAGGCGGCCAGCAGCGAGAAGATCAGTCCGGCGCGCAGGGCGTTGAGCCCGGCGATCAGATGATCGCGATGCCAGGCCAGCGCCGCGCCGCGCAGGCGCATGCGGCCGGGATGGGAAATGGCATCGCGGGCGTCGAGCATCACCACCGCATGGCCCAGCGCCTCGCGCAGGCCCAGCAGGCAGCGCTGTTCGAGGGGCGTCCAGTCGTCGTCGGGGCAGTCCTTGACCCGATGGCGCAGCGCGTGGAGACGGCGCTGGGCGGGGGCGACGCCGCTGACCTCCGCCGACTCGCGAAAGCCTTCCGCCAGTTCGGCGGCCAGCCGGTGGATCGCCGGCGAGAGGCGCTCGCCGTAGTGGTGAAGGATCTGCTGCAGGGCGTGCAGGGTGGCCATCAGGCGCAGGGTGCGGCGGGTCAGCACGTGGCTGGCGCGGATGCGCCCAGGGCCCTCGGGCCCTTCGTAGCGGGCGGCCTGGCTGTCGGTCTCGAGCTGGGTGAGCGGCTCCAGGCTGTCGGTCAGGGTCTGCTGCAGCGCGCTCGGGTCGTCGCTGTCGCTCAGCCGCAGGGCGGCGTGGCGGAAGGCCTGGTTGACCACCGCGTCGGCCTGGTGACCGAGATGGTCGCCGACCTTGATCGGCCACAGCAGGGCGCTGACCAGGGTGGCGCACGCCGCGCCCAGTGACAGCTCGGAGAGCCGGGCCACGGCGATGGAGAAGATGCCATCGGGCTGGCTGGCGCCGATCACCACGATCAGCATCGCCGTCACCGCGCCCATGATGCAGCCGTAGGAGGCATTGTTGCGCAGCAGCGAACTGCCGTAGGTGCAGATCATGATCCACAGCGTCAGGGTGGCCAGCGCGGGAATCGGCGCCTGGGCGAACACCCCCATGATGATGATGCCGGCGCCACAGCCCACCAGGGTGCCGCCGATCTGGCTGAGCCCCTTCTCCACCACCATGCCGCTCATCGGCCGGACCTGCAGGAAGGCCGCCGAGATCAGCGCCCAGTAGGGCCGCTCCAGGTCGCACCACAGCGCCGCGTAGAGCGCCAGCAGCATGGCCAGGGTAGCCTTGACGGCGAATTTCACCGCATCGGCGCTCGGCGTGAGATAGGCCTGCAGCCAGGGGGACATGCGCCGTTACTCCCTCGGCTCGGCGTTCGGCTCCACGTACACCGAGGCCGTCATGCCGGCACTCAGGGTCGTTCCCTCGGGAATCTCGTCCAGCGCGATGCGCACCGGAATGCGCTGGGCCAGCCGCACCCAGCTGAAGGTGGGCTGCACCCGGGGCAGCAGCTGGCTGTTGGGATCGGTGTTGGGATCGGCGATGGCGCGGCCGATGCTCTCCACGTGGCCCCGGAGCTCGGTGTCGCCGCTCATCAGCGTCACCCGGGCCGGATCGCCGACCGAGAAGTACGGGGTCTTGGTCTCCTCGAAGTAACCGGTGACGAAGTAGGAGCCTGCCTTGATCAGCGCCATCACCTCCTCGCCGGCGCTGACGTAGTTGCCCTCGCTGAGCTGCAGGTTGAGCACGTGGCCCGCCGCCGGTGCCGCCACCGTGGTGCGCTCGAGGTCGAGCCGGGCGCTGGCCAGGTCGCTCTGGGCCTGGTCGAGGCTGGCGCTGGCCACCTGGCGGTTGATGCGAGCCGTCTCCTGCCCCTCGGCGCTGATTGCCTGGCGGCTCAGGCGGCTGCGTCGCGAGGCCTCGTCCTGGCTCAGCTGGAGCTCGGCCTGGCGCTGGGCGACCACTGCCTCGGCCCGGGTCACCGCCGTCTCGTAGCGCGATCGATCGATCCGGAACAGCGTCTCGCCGGCGTCGACGCGCTGGTTGTCGGCCACCGGCAGGGCCACCACACGGCCGGCGACGTCCGGGGCGACGGTGATCACCTCGGCGCGCACGCGGCCGTCGCGGGTCCAGGGCGTGTAGAGGTAGTAGTGCCACAGCCACAGGCCGGCGGCGATGGCCAGGGCGACGATGACCAGGGTGACGAGGCTGCGTAGCAGGGTGCGCATGTTCAGACGTTCCCGGTGGCGGAGGAGAGGTAGGCGATGAGGGCGGTGAAGATCACGAACAGGGCGGTATCGAACCAGGCCTCGTACCACAGGCGGTTGGCGCCCAGAAGACGATAGAGCCCCGCGCGGATCAGCAGCGTGGCGCCGAAGCCGAGCAGGGCATACACCAGCAGGGGAGAGAGATAGAGGCCGCCGACGGCGATTTCACGAAGTCCCATGCTCGCTCCTTGAGCGTCGTCGAGGGCTCCATTCTAGCAATCGCGCTCGCCGGAGGCACGGCGGTTGGTTCAGGCCTCGACCGGAGCGGCCGCCGGCAGGGTGGTCCAGGCGGCGGGACAGGCCTCGCGCAGGAACTCGAGCAGCGCCGTGACCTTGCGCGGCAGGTGGCCGTGGGGATAGAGCAGGCTGACCGGCGCCGCCGAGGCCTGCCACTCGGGCAGGCAGCGCACCAGCTGGTCGGGATGGGCCTGCCGGCGGAGTTCGGCCATCCATACCGGCAGCACGCCCAGGCCGTGGCCGCGGGCGATGGCGTCGGAATGCAGCAGCAGGCGGTCGACGCGCAGCCGCGAGCCGGGCGGGCAGACGTCGTGGACGCCCTCGCGGGGATGACGCAGCGCCAGGCCGGACTTGGCCTCGCCGAGCAGGTCGATCCAGGCATGGCCGTCCAGGTCACGAGGGTGGGCCGGCGTGCCATGGCGGGCCAGGTAGTCGGGGTGGGCGTAGAGCCCGCGAGGCAGCCGGGTCATCGTCTCCTGGCGCAGGGCGGTCTCGCCGGGTTCGCCGTACCACACCACCACCGACTGGCTGGCCGCCTCCGACGTGAGTCGGTCGCGGGTGTGCAGGTTCAGCTGGAGGCCGGGATGCCGGGCCATGAAAGCGTCGAGGGCAGGGGCCACCCAGCAGCGGGCCAGGGCCTCGTGGACCTCCAGTGTCAGCTCGCCGCTGATTTCCTCGCGCAGCTCGTCCAGGGCCTGGCGTCCCTTGTCGGCCAGCGCGATCAGCCGCAGGCAGTAGTCGTGGAAGACCCGCCCGGCCTCGGTGGGCTCCAGGCGGTTCGACTGGCGGCGCATCAGCGGCTGGCCGAGCCGTGTCTCCAGCTGCTGGAGGCGGCGGCTCAGGGTCGATTTCGCCACGCCCAGCCGGCGAGCGCTCAGGGTCAGGCTGCCGCTGTCCATGACGTCGGCGAAGGCGATCAGTTCATCGGCATCGTGCATGGGGTAAAGCCGTAGGATGCTAACGGAGCCGCCATCCTACCAATACCTTTGTTGAAAATCATTCGCGTTGTTATGAGCAAAGGAGAATCCCTGCCAGCCGTTGCGCGTTTGGCAACGCGGCGTACGAGGACGTGGGCGAACGAATATGGAAGAATGTGAATGATAAAAATTCCTATTCACTAAAAGCCGGCCCAGCGGCCGGTGGGATCTTCAGGAGTCGCAACCGATGTCGTTTCCCTCTTCCCGCACCGTCCTTGCCACGCTGATCGCCGGCCTGGCGGCGTCTACCGCCGCGGCCCAGGAAACGGCCCGGCTCGACGATGTGGTGGTGACCGCCGCCGGGTACGAGCAGCAGGTCCAGGATGCCCCGGCCTCGATCAGCGTGATCACCCGCGAGGAGCTGGAAGGCCGCGCCTACCGGGACATCACCGATGCGCTGCGCAACGTGCCGGGCGTGACCGTCACCGGCGGCGGGTCGTCCCAGGACATCAGCATCCGCGGCATGGGCGCCAAGTACACCCTGCTGCTGGTCGACGGCAAGCGCCAGGGCTCGCGTGAGACGCGGCCCAACAGCGATGGCCCGGGCATCGAGCAGGGCTGGATGCCGCCGCTGTCGGCCATCGAGCGCATCGAGGTGATCCGCGGGCCGATGTCGTCGCTGTACGGCTCCGATGCGCTGGGCGGGGTGATCAACGTCATCACCCGCAAGGTGCCGCAGGAGTGGGGCGGCGAGGTCTCGACCGGCATGACGCTCCAGCAGGACTCCGCCTCCGGTGACGAGCACAACAGCCGCTTCTACGTGGCCGGTCCGCTGGTGGCCGAGCGGCTCGGCCTGCAGGTCTACGGGCAATATGACCAGCGCGACGAGGACGCCATCATCGGCGGCTACGCCGACCAGCGCCTGGCCAGCGGCACCGCGAAGCTGACCTGGACCCCCGACGACATCAACGAGATCGGCCTTGAAGCAGGCTACAGCGAGCAGCGTCGGATCACCAATCCCGGTGAGTCCGTGGCACTGGTGGGGCGTCGGGGGCCGAACGAGCGCTCCGAGCAGCATTACGACCGCCGCCACTTCGCGCTGAGCCACGACGGCTACTTCGACTTCGGCAGCACCGAGAGCTACGTGCAGCACGAGGAGGTCGACAACCCCTCGCGCGACATGAACTACCGGAGCACCGTGGCGGACACCAAGGCGGTACTGCCGCTGGGCGCCCATATCCTGACCCTGGGCGGCCAGTACGAGAAGCAGCGTCTGGAGGACGGCGGCAACGAATCCGCGACGTCCAGCCTGAGCGAGCTGGAACGCTATCGCTGGGCGCTGTACGCCGAGGACGAATGGATGCTGACCGAGGACGTCTCGCTGACCGGCGGCGTGCGCCTCAACGAGGACGAGAAGTACGGCAGCCACTGGTCGCCGCGCCTCTATGGCGTCTGGCACCTGGATGATCGCTGGACCCTGAAGGGCGGCGTTTCCTCGGGCTTCCGGGCGCCGGATCTGCGTGCCACCAACGCCGACTGGGTCCAGGTCAGCCGTGGCGGCAACATCTACGGCAACCCGGACCTGGAGGCGGAAACCTCGCTCAGCCAGGAACTGGGGCTGCACTACGCCGGTGACAACGGCCTGCTGGCCGGCCTGACCGTCTTCCATACCGACTTCGAGGACAAGATCACCCGCGTGGCCTGTCCGACCTCCGTGTGCACCGAAGGGGCCAACCAGTTCGGCTCCGATCCGACCTACCGGCTCAATGTCGACGAGGCGGTCACCCGAGGTGTCGAATTCTCGCTGTCCACGCCGCTGGCCGACAACCTGGACCTGAGCACCAGCTACACCTACACCGACTCCGAGCAGAAGACCGGCGAATACAAGGGCGAGCCGCTGAACCAGCTGCCCAAGCATCAGGTCACGGCGTCGCTGGACTGGCAGGCCACCGAGCGCCTGAGCCAGTGGACGCGCCTGACCTATCGCGGCGAGGAGAGCCAGCCCACGACCGGCCCGTCCCGGGATGCCATCGTCGCCCCGTCCTACACCTTCGTCGACGCCGGCCTCGGGTATCAGCTGACGCCGCAGACCACCCTCAACGCCGGCCTCTACAACCTCTTCGACGAGGACATCACCGAGGAAGAGTACGGCTACGTCGAGGACGGTCGTCGCCTGTGGCTGGGCATCAACGTCGAATTCTGATCGCCGCCACCGAGCAGGACACCACGCCGCGGCCGGGCACTCCGCCCGGTCGCGGTCGAAGATGGGCAATTCACGGATGAACCACAGGAGAGCATGATGACGAACGGATGGTTACGCACCGCGGTGATGGTCGGCGCCTGCGCCGCCCCGATGATGGTCCAGGCCCATGACGTCGAGGGCGAGGCGCACGGTCCCGCCGTGGTCAGCTTCGACTGGGGCGCCGCGGACACCCTGGCGGCGCTGGGGCTCGAGGAGCACCTGGTCGGCGTGCCGCATCAGGCGGCCCCGGCCTATGTGTCGGCCCTGGTGGAAGGCCGCGCCGACGTGGGCGGGCTCAAGTCGCCGGACCTCGAGGCGATCGCCGGCCTCGCGCCGGAGCTGATCCTGATTACCGGCCGCCAGTCGGCGTCACAGGAGGACCTCGAGGCGCTGGCCGAGACCCGCGACGTCACCCTCGCCGAAGGCGACTACTTCGCCGCCCTGAGCGACAAGGTGCAGGCTCTGGCCGCGCCCTACGGCGCCGAGCAGCAGGCCAGCGAGCGTCTGGCGGCGCTTGAGGCCGAGATCGAGGCGGCCCGCGCGGCCCTGGCCGACGACCTCGAGGCGGTGGTGGTGACCCACAACGACGGTGGCTACTCGCTGCGCCAGGAGCTGGTGATCGGCGAGCTGCTGGGCATCGACCAGCCGGGCGTGCCGGCCTCGGTGGAGCCGGTGAGCCATGGCAGCCGCACCTTCACCCCGCTGGCCCCGGCCGATATCGCCGCGATGGCCCCGGACGCGCTGTTCGTGGTCGACCGCAGCGCGGCCATCGGCGACACCCCGCTGGACCTCGCCGACCTGCAGGCGGCGCTGGCCGAGGCGGGGGGAGAGACGATCGGCGTGACGGTGCTGACACCGGACCTGTGGTATCTCTCCGGCGACGGCCTGCAGAGCGTCCACGCCCAGCTGGGCGAAGTCGTCGACAGCCTCTAGTTCCGCTTCCTGCGCTCCTGCTTCGGCATCGGTTGCCGTTGCGAAGCGTCGAACGCGACGTTGCGGTGCGCAGGGCTGAGAACTGGTTTGAGATTCATTATCATCGGCAATCATTCGCATGACCGGGCGCGTCAGCGCCCGGCAAGCCCAGGAGCTTCCATGTCAGTTTCCCTGCCCAAGGCCTCGACCCTGATCGGCGCCTGCCTGGTGGCGGCTTTCGCCGCCGCGGTCACGCCGGCCCAGGCGCGCATGCTGGATACCGCCCACGGCGAGATCGAGGTCCCCGACGCGCCCGAGCGCGTGGTCACGCTCTATGAAGGCGCCCTGGACACCGCCCTGGCGGCCGGCGTGATGCCGGTGGGCGCCGTCACCACCCGCGGCGGCGACGACGTGGCCCGCTACATCGAGCCGCACCTCGGCGATCAGCGCCCGGCGATCGTCGGCGTGGTGCGCGAGATCAACATGGAAGCGGTGGTGGGCGAGCGCCCGGACCTGATCCTGGCCGGGCCGCGCCTGCCCGATGCCCAGTACCGGCTGCTGTCGCGCATCGCGCCCACCGTGGTGCCGCAGAGCCCGGGCATCACGCCCGACGCCTGGAAGGTCGAGGGTCGCCAGTTCGGCGAGGCCCTGGGCCGCGAGGACGCGGTGAACGCGGCCATCGATCACGTCGAGGCGCGCACCGCCGAGCTGCGCGAGACTCTGGGGGGCGCCGAGGCCCGGACCGCGAATCTGGTGCGCTGGATGCCCCAGGGCCCGCTGGTGATGTCCGATCAGCTGTTCTCCAGCGGCATGCTGGAAGCCGTCGGCCTGGACGTGGCCTCCAGCGGTCTGGTCAACGACGGCGGTGTGCACAGCGATCCGCTGAGCCTGGAGAACCTGTCACGGCTGCAGGGCGACTGGCTGTTCCTCGCCACCCTCAACGAGGAAGGTGACGACGCCCTGGCCGCGGCCAAGGATTCCCCGGCCTTCGCCCGCCTGCCGGTGGTCGAGAACGGCCAGGTGGTGCCGGTGGACGGTCAGCTGTGGACCAGCGCCAACGGCCCGCTGGCCGCCGAGGCCATCCTCGACGATATCGAAGCGGCGCTCGTGCCCTGATGTCGAAGGCAGCCACCGTCAAGATCGAGCCCCGCCCATCGGCGGGGCTTTCCCGTGTCATGCTGATGCTTTCCGGGCTGCTGGCGCTGGCGGTCCTGGCCAGCCTGCTGTGGGGCGCCGGCGAGGTCGGCCCTGGTCGTGCCCTGGCGGTGCTCGCCGGCCACGGCGACGGCGAGGCGCGCTTCGTGGTCGAGACCCTGCGCCTGCCGCGGACCCTGATCGGCATTGCCGTGGGGCTGTCCCTGGGCGTGGCCGGGGCGCTGCTGCAGGCGGTGTCGCGCAATCCGCTGGCCGAGCCCGGGCTGCTCGGCGTCAGCGCCGGGGCGGCCTTCGCCGTGGCCGTGGCGCTGTGGCTGGGCGCCAGTGCGGCGACCCTGCGCGTGGCCGTGGCCCAGATCGGGGCCCTGGTCGGCTGCTTCGCGGTGATGAGCGTGGTGCGGCTGCGCGGCCTGGGCGACGATCCGGTGCGCCTGGTGCTGGCCGGCGCCGCCTTCTCGGCGCTGCTGGCCTCGCTGACCTCGCTGCTGCTGCTGTTCGATCAGCGCACCGCCGACGAGATCCGTTTCTGGGTGGTCGGCAGCCTGGCCGGCCGCCGCCTCGACGACCTGGCCGCCGTGCTGCCGAGCCTGGGGCTGGCGCTGGTCGTCACCGCAATGATCGCCCGGCCCCTGGCGGCGCTGGCGCTGGGCGAGCGGGTCGCCTCCGGGCTCGGCCATCGCCCCGGCCGGGTGAGGGCCCTGGTGGTGATCGCCGTGGCGCTGCTGGTCGGTGCCGCCACCGCCATTGCCGGGCCGATCGCCTTCGTCGGACTGGTGGTGCCCTTCGCGGCGCGCGCCCTGGCCGGTCCCGATATTCGTCGCACCCTGTGGCTGTGCCTGCCGCTGGGCCCGCTGATGGTGCTCACCGCGGACGTGGTCTCGCGGCTGGTGGTGGCGCCGTCGGAGCTGCCGCTGGGCGTGCTCACCGCCCTGGTCGGCGCCCCGGTGCTGGTCGCCGTGGTGCGCGCCCGTCGACTGCCGACCCTGTGAGCCGGAGACCGTCATGTCCGATACCCTGCTGATGCCTTCCCGCGCCGACGCCCCGCGCCTCGAGGCGGGCGCCGCCGAGCGCATCGCGCCGCCGCCCGGCTACTGGCGCCTGGCACGGGGCGAACGCCATCTGCTGGTCGAGCGCCGCGCACTGCTCGTCGGCCTGCTGCTGCTGGGGTTGCTGGCGGCAGCCTCGCTGGCCTATCTGTGCCTGGGCCAGCAGTCGCTGTCGCCCGCCGACGCCTGGGCGGCGCTGCGCGGAGAGGGCGATCCGCTGGCCGGTTTCCTGGTGCAGGAACTGCGTTTCCCCAGGCTGCTGGCGGCCTGGCTGACCGGGGCGGCGCTGGCCCTGGCCGGCTGCCTGATGCAGACCCTGGCCCGCAACCGCCTGGCCACCCCCGGCATCATCGGCATCGACAACGGTGCCACCGCCTTCGCCGTGGCTTCGGTGGTGGGGCTTGGCGTGTCGCTGGCGCCGCCGGCCATGGCGCTGGTCGGTGCCGCCACCGCCGCGGCCGTCACCTTCGGGGTGGCCACCGGCGGTGACACCCGCGGCTATCGCTTCATCGTCGCCGGCATCGGCGTCGGCGCGGTGTTCGGCGCGATCACCCAGCTGCTGCTGGCGCGGGTGGACATCGATACTGCCAACCAGGCCTACCCGTGGACCGTGGGCACCCTGAATGCCCGTCCGGGCGGCGCCGTGGCGGTGCTGGGCATCGGCCTGGCGATCGGCTGGCCGCTGGCCATGGCGTTGGCCCGCTCGCTGTCGCTGATGCGCTTCAGCGATGCCGTGGCCCGCGGGCTCGGCGTCGGGCTGCGCCGCCGGCGCGCCCAGATTCTCGGGCTGTCGGTGCTGTTGACCGCGCTGGCGGTGGCGGTGGCCGGGCCGGTGGGCATGGTCGGGCTGATCGGCCCGGAGATCGCCCGCTCGTTGTCCACGTCGCGGGGCGTGCCGCTGGTCGCCTCGGCCCTGGCCGGCGCCCTGGTGATGGTGCTGGCCGACCTGACCGGCCGGCTGCTGCTGGCCCCCATCGAACTGCCGGTGGGCATCGTCACCGCAGTGGTCGGCGGCCCCTGGCTGCTGTGGATCCTGATGCGTCCCGCCAATAGGAGAGTTTCATGAACGCCCCGCAACGCCTGCAGGCCGAGGCGCTGAGCCTGAGCCACGGCCGCCGAACGGTCATCGCGGACCTGGCCGTCGCGCTGCCGCCGGGCAAGGTGACCGCCATCGTCGGCCCCAATGGCTGCGGCAAGTCGACCCTGCTGGCCGGCCTGGCGCGGTTGCACGCGCCGGACGCGGGCGCGGTGCTGCTCGACGGCCAGGACATCCAGCGGCTGCCGGCCAGGGAGCTGGCGCGGCGCCTGGCGCTGCTGCCCCAGGAGGCCACGGCGCCGGAGGGGCTGACCGTGGGTGACCTGATCCGCTTCGGCCGCCAGCCGCACCAGGGCTGGCTGCGCCAGTGGTCCGGCGACGACCAGCGCGCGGTGGAGGCGGCGGTGGCTGCGGCGGGGCTGGAGGCGCTGGCGGATCGGCCGCTGGAGGCGCTCTCCGGCGGCCAGCGCCAGCGCGCCTGGATTGCCATGACCATCGCCCAGCAGACGCCGCTGCTGCTGCTCGACGAGCCGACCTCGGCGCTGGACCTGGGCCATCAGCTGGAGGTCTTCGAGCTGGTCCGGCGCCTGGCCGCCGACGGCCGCACCCTGGCGCTGGTGCTGCATGACCTGGCCAGCGCCTGCCGCTATGCCGATCACCTGGTGGCCATGCGCGACGGGCGCATCGTCGCCCAGGGCGCGCCCGCCGAGGTGGTCACCGAGGCGCTGGTGCGCGAGCTCTACGGCGTGACCTGCACCCTGGTGCCCGATCCGGCCACCGGCACGCCGATCCTGACCGACCTGCGTCGGGCCTGAACGCGATACGCCCCGGCAGGGCCGGGGCGTATGGGCGCGTGACGGCGTGTCGCCGAGACGGGTTTATTCGGCGGCCTTCTGGGCGCTCTCGCCGGCGTTCTGCAGGGCCTGGCCGATGCGGTCCAGGGCGGTGGACGCGCCTTCCTGGGTGGTTTCCCAGGCACTGGCGGCGCCTTCCCGGGTATCGGCCCAGGCGTCACGCATGCTCTCGCGGGCTTGGTTCCACCAGCCATCGGTGTATTCGGGCTGGTCGCGCAGGCTGGCGGCGTCGAGGCTCAGGGTGACGCGGTATTCGATGTCCTCGATGCGCTCGCCGTGGCGGGTCTCGACCTTGAACTGGTCGGCCTCGACCACGTACTGCTTCTCGTTGAGGTCAAGCAGGCTACCGGAGTCGATGACCAGGGCGCGCAGGCGCATGTCGTCGTCGAGCAGCACGTCTTCCACTTCACCGATCGAGCGCTCGGGATCCTCCTGGGTATAGACGTCGGCATCCAGCAGCTCGTCGGCGGAGTAGAGACCCTGGGGCGCGGCCGAGGCCGTGGCGCTGACGGTCAGGCCAGTGGCGAGCAGGGCGGCGGTGATACTCGTCTTGCGCAGGGAATCGCGGGTCATGGCGTCTCTCCTTGAGTCGGTGTCCATGTGGCCGTCTTGCGTCGACGACACCCATTAGTGTCGTCTGATGTCCATGAGTTTCAAGTCGTCGTGTAACAGTGTGTGAGACGCGACGCTTTTACCTCGGCGTGGCCGGGGTGTTATATCTGCGGGGGCGGCACACCGGGAGGGACGAGGATGCGGATGCGATGGATGAGCATGGGGCTTGCCATGGCCCTGGGGAGCGGGCCGCTGCAGGCGGCGGAGCCGCTGGAGACGGTGGTGACCATCGGCATGCTCGGCGATGTCGCCGAGCGGGTCGGTGGCGAGTGCGTCGAGGTCACGGCGCTGATGGGGCCGGGGGTGGACCCGCACCTCTTCCAGGCCAGCGCCCGGGACGTGGCGACCCTGCAGCATGCCGAGACCATCCTCTATTCGGGGTACAAGTTGGAAGGCCAGCTCGGCGACGTGCTGGAACGCTTCGCCGAGATCACGACGACCGTGGCGGTCTCGCCCGCCGCCATCGGCGAGGACGCGCTGATTCGGGTGCAGGATGCCTACGGCATTGATCCCCACCTGTGGATGGACGTGTCGCTGTGGGCGCAGACCCTGCCGGTGCTGGCCGAGACCTTCGCCGAGGCGCGCCCCGAGTGCGCGGCGACGATACGGGCCAACGCCGAGGCCTATGGCCGCGAGCTCGCCGCCCTGCACGACTGGATCGCGGCGAGCGTCGCCTCCATTCCCGAGCAGCAGCGCATCCTGGTCACCGCCCATGACGCCTTCAACTATTACGGCCGGGCCTATGGCATCGAGGTCGCCGGCATCCAGGGCATCAGCACCGAGACCGAGACCGGCGTGGCCGATATCCGGGCCATGACCGAGGCGGTGGTGACCCGTGGGGTGCCGGCGGTGTTCGTCGAGAGCACCATCAATCCCCGCACCGTTCAGGCGGTGATCGACGCCGCCCGCCAGCGCGGTCAGGAGGTCTCGATCGGTGCCCAGCTGTACGCCGATGCCATGGGCGAGGCGGGAACCGCGGAGGGCACCTACATCGGCATGCTGCATGCCAACACCCGGCACATCGTCGAGGCGCTCGGCGGCACCCCGGCACCGCTGCCCGAGGCGCTGGCCGACTGGGCCGCCCGCTGGGAGATTCCCGCCCCCTGATCCTTCCTTCCACGCATCTCACGCATCTCACGCATCGAATAGGCCCACCATGACGCAGCCGCTGCATGAACCCGATCTCGCCCTGCACGTCGAGGACCTGACGGTCAGCTACCACAGCAAGCCGGTGCTGTGGGACATCGACTTCGACGTGCCGCCCGGGGTGATGGCCGGTATCGTCGGTCCCAACGGGGCCGGCAAGAGCACGCTGATCAAGAGCGTGCTGGGGCTGGTGCCCTCGGTGGCCGGCCACGTGCGGCTGTTCGGCCTGCCCTACAAGTCGCATCGCCGCCGCGTGGGCTACGTGCCGCAGCGCTCCAGCGTCGACTGGGACTTTCCCACCACCGCCCTGGACGTGGTCACCATGGGGCTCTACGGCCGGCTGGGCTGGCTCCGGCGTCCTGGCCGGCGCGAGCGCCGGGAGGCCATGTCGGCGCTGGAGCAGGTCGGCATGGGCGACCTCGCCGGACGCCAGATCAGCCAGCTCTCCGGTGGCCAGCAGCAGCGGGTGTTCCTGGCCCGGGCGCTGGTCCAGCAGGCCGACGTCTATTTCCTCGACGAGCCCATGGCCGGGGTCGACGCCACCACCGAGCGCGCCATCGTCGACATCCTTCGTCGGCTGCGCGACCAGGGCAAGACGCTGATCGTGGTGCACCATGACCTGCAGACGGTGTGCAGCTACTTCGACTGGCTGCTGCTGCTCAACGTGCGGGTCATCGCCCAGGGGCCGGTGCGCGAGGTCTATACCGCCGACAACCTGCGCCGCGCCTACGGTGGCCAGATCGCGCTGCTCGATGAAGCCGGCATGCTGGCCGGGGAGGGCGACGCCTCGTGATGGCCTCGCTGCTGAGCCTGTTGAACGACTACACCCTGCAGAATGTCATGGCCGGCGCCGCCCTGCTGGGTCTGATCAGCGGCGTGCTGGGCTGCTTCGCGGTGCTGCGTCGCCAGAGCCTGCTCGGCGACACCATGTCCCACGCGGCGCTGCCCGGGGTCTGCCTGGGCTTCATCATCGCCGGTGGTCGCCATCTGGGCAGCATCCTGACCGGCGCGCTGGTGACCGGCGCCCTGGCGGCGCTGACGATGCTGCTGCTGACGCGCCTCAGCCGGCTCAAGACGGACGCCGCCCTGGGCATCGCCCTGAGCGTCTTCTTCGCTCTCGGGGTGGTGCTGCTGACCCATATCCAGGGCATGAACAACGCGTCCCAGGGCGGCCTCAACGCCTTCCTGTTCGGCCAGGCGGCGGCCACCCTGCGCGCCGACGTGTGGATCATGGCCGGCATCACCGCGATCGCCCTGGCGCTGGTGGCGGTGCTGTGGAAGGAGTTCAAGCTGGTGACCTTCGACACCGAGTTTGCCGCTTCCCTGGGGATGCCGGTGGTCTGGCTCGAGGCGCTGCTGACGATGATGGTCGCGCTCGCGGTGGTGGTCGGCCTGCAGATGGTCGGGGTGGTGCTGATGGCGGCCATGATCATCGCCCCGGCGGTGGCGGCCCGGCAGTGGAGCCGGCGTCTCGAGGGCATGGTGACGCTGGCCGCGCTCATCGGCGTGGCCGGTGGCGTGCTGGGCGCGCTGCTGAGTGCCCTGTCGCGTGGCCTGGCCACCGGACCGCTGATCATTCTCAGCGTCTCCGCCGTGGTGCTGCTGTCGATCGCCCTGGCGCCGGGGCGCGGCCTGGCATGGGAGGCACTGCGGCTGTGGCGGGGGCGTCGACGCCTGCGTCAGCAGCAGGTGCTGACCACCCTCTACGGGCTCGCCGCTCGCCACGAGGATCCGGTGTTCCGCTCCGAGCAGGGGCTGATCGACAGCTACCACGGGCTGCGCACCCGTACCGCGCTGCGCAAGCTCGAGCGTCGCGGCCTGGTCGAATGGGGCGAGGCGCCGCCGGGAGAGCCGGGGCCGTCGCGGCGCTGGCTGCTGACGCCGGCGGGGCGTGCCGAGGCCGAGCGGGTGCTGGCCTCGCTGTACGAGGAGGGCGCCTAATGCTGGCTGCGCTGTTCGACAATCCCGCGGCGATGATCATGCTGGTGGGCGCCCTGGTGGGCATCGCCTCGACCCTGGTGGGCACCTTCCTGGTGCTGCGCGGCAACAGCATGCTCTCGGACGCCATCGGCCACGCCATCGTGTTCGGCATCGTCATCGTGTGGCTGGTGACCCACCAGCAGAGCGGGCCGCTGCAGCTCCTCGGTGCCGCGCTGACGGGGCTGCTCACGGTGGTGCTCACCGAACTGCTGGTCAGCACCCGGCGGGTCAAGCAGGACGCCGCCATCGGCCTGGTGTTTCCGGTGCTGTTCTCGATCGGCGTGCTGCTGCTCAATCTGTATGCCCGGGACGTGCACATCGACACCCATACCGTGCTGCTCGGCGAGATCGGCTTCGTGTGGCTCGATACCGTCACCCTGGGCGAGTATCGGGTGCCCCAGGCGCTGCTCTCGATGGGCGCCATGACGCTGCTCAACGCCGCCTTCGTCGGCTGTTTCTTCAAGGAGCTCAAGCTGGCCACCTTCGACGAGGGGCTGGCCCGGGCCCTGGGGCTGGCCCCGGGGCTGTTGTTCCATGGTCTGCTGCTGCTGACCAGCGGCACCGCGGTGGCGGCCTTCGACGCTGTGGGGGCGGTGCTGTTCGTGGCCTTCGTCATCGTGCCGCCGGCCACGGCCTATCTGCTGACCGACCGGCTGTGGCTGATGTTCGTCTACGGCATCCTGGTCTCGATCCTGTCCAGCATCTCGGGCTATGTCCTGGCGGTGGCCTGGGACGTCTCGATCGGCGGCATGATGGCGGTGATGACCGGCGCGTTCCTGCTGGTGGCCTTCCTGGCCGGTCCACGTTACGGAGTGGTCGCCCAGTGGTTCCGGCGTCGCGGCCAGCGGCGCCTCAACGAGATCCGCACCCTGGCCGTACACCTCTACAACCACGAGGGCAGCCCCGAGCAGCACGAGGAGAACGTCGCCCGGGCGCTGCGCGAGCACCTGCTGTGGGACGATGCCAAGGCGCGCCGGGTGGTGGCGCGCAGCCGCGAGCAGGCGCTGATCGAGCGCAACGGCGAAGCGCTGCATCTGACCCCGGGCGGCCGCGAGCTGGCCCGGGAGATCCTCGAGCCGGGGCGTCGGTCCGCGGACGGCCAGGGATAGGCGGCGCTTAGGCCTCGCCCGGTGGGAGGGGCTCGACCGAGACGGCGCGCCAGACGGGGCTCGGCGTGGCGCCGTCGCCCTCGAGGTCGGCGCAGGTGTCTAGGCGCACCACGGTGTCGATCCGGCAGCGCACGACCAGCCGGCCGGCGTGGACGCCGTCTTGCCAGTCGAACGTCAGCCGGCGGGCCTCGTCGTCGCCGTCCTCGGTCGCGAGGCGTGGCATCGCGACCCGCTCCCGGGCCTCGAGCCACCCCAGCGCGGCGTGCTGGGCGCACTGCTGCACCGGCGACAGGTGGCCGTCGCCGCGGTAGCAGGGCAGGTAGGGCCGTCCCCGGGCCTCGGCTTCGAGCAGCGGCAGCGCGTCGGCCTCGGTGATGCGCCCGTACTTGCGCAGCGCGGGGAACAGGATGGCGCTGGCGGCCAGCCGGCAGCCGCCCAGGTGGCTGCTCTCCCAGACCTCGAACGGCAGCTCGTGGGCGTCTACCGCCGCGGCGAGCGCCTTGTAGGCGGCGAAGCCGAACTTGGCGCAGCACTTGTCCTTCTTGCCGTGGGTACAGCACAGGAGCAGCGCGCCCGAAGGCGCCTCGCTCTCCCAACGGGCCAGCGATTCGCCGTTGTCGAAGGCGGCGAGAAACGCCGGCAGTGCCTCGCGCTCGACCTCGAAGCCGCGGTTCTCGGGCATCAGGTAGAGGCGATGGCGGTGGCTGGGGTGCCCGCGGCGGTGGATCAGGTTGACCCGGCGGCCGGCCTCGGCCAGGGCATCGAGCCGGGCCACGATCTCCTCCGGCATGTCGCTGGCATGGCGCAGGTTGCGCTGCCACTTGGCGCTCGGCCAGCTGAGCAGCAGATTGCGCTCGGCGTGGGTGGCGGTGCCGGCCAGAGGGTCGTTGACGGCGGCGCTCTCGACCGCGCAGAAGCGCCGGCTCATGCGCTGACTTCGCGCTGGGCGTCGCGACGCGAGCGGGCCAGGGGCGACTGGAGCGGCACGCAGATCGGGCCGCCGCCCCGGGGATCGTCGATGACGTGGGCGTCGAGGTCGAAGACCCGCTTCAGGTTCTCGGCGGTGAATATCTCGACGGGTGTGCCTCGTCGTTCGATGCGCCCGTCGCGCATCATCACCAGTTCGTCGGCATAGGCCGCCGCCAGGTTGAGGTCGTGCAGCACCACCAGCAGGGTGCGGCCCTGATCGTGGGCCAGCGCCACCAGCAGCTCCAGCAGCTCGACCTGGACCTTGAGGTCGAGGAAGGTGGTGGGCTCGTCGAGCAGGATCAGATCCGTCTCCTGAGCCAGCACCATGGCGATCCAGCAGCGCTGGCGCTGGCCGCCTGAGAGGGCGTCGACGCTGCGCTCGGCGAAGTCCGTGACGCCGGCGTAGGCCATCGCCTCGTGCACCGCGCGGGCGTCGCCCTTGGCGTCCTGGCGCCACAGCCGCTGATGGGGGAAGCGGCCCATGGCCACGAGCTGGCGGACCGTGAGGCCCTCCGGGGCATCCGGCCCCTGGGGCAGGATCCCCAGGCGCTGGGCCACGTCCCGGGTGCGGCGACGGTGGATGTCCTGGCCGTCGAGGCAGACCCGGCCGCCGTCCGGCGTCAGGGTCCGCGCCAGGGTCTTCAGCAGCGTCGACTTGCCACAGCCGTTGGGGCCGAGCAGCACCGTCAGCTTGCCCTCGGCCACCGCCAGGTCGACGCCGTCCAGCACGGGGCGGGCGTCGTAGCCGGCGCGCAGGGCTTCGCCCGTCAGGCGGGCCGTCGGGGCGGCGATCTTGGACATGGGCAGGCGTCGATCCGAGCTGGAGGAAGGCAGGGCAAGGTAAGACAAAACATTCTCATTTTCAATGTCTGCCGGGCCGGCGACCGAGGCCGTGTCGGCCCCGTCCACCGGGCGCTGTCGCCGGGTGCTTTCCCCGGCTCAGCGGCGGCTGCGATACAGCAGATAGACGAAGAAGGGCGCGCCCACGCCCGAGACGAAGATGCCGGCCGGCAGGTCCTTGGGCAGGAACGCCACCCGCCCCAGCAGGTCGGCGTAAAGCACGATCAGGGCGCCGATCAGCGCGGCGACGGGCGCCAGCCGAGCGAAGCCCCGGCCCACCAGGCGCGCCGCGATATGGGGCGCGATCAGGCCCACGAAGCTGAGCCCGCCGGCGAAGGCCACGGCCGCGCCGGCCAGCGCCACGCTGCAGGCCATCAGCAGCAGCCGACTGCGCAGCAGGTTCACGCCGAGCCCCTGGGCCACGTGATCGCCCAGCGCCATGGCGTCCATGTGTCGCGACTGAGTCAGGCACAGCGGCACGGCGACCAGCAGCCAGGGCAGCAGGCCCATCACGTCCGGCCACTGGGCGGCATAGAGGCTGCCGGTCAGCCACACGTAGGCGCCCATGGCGGCGCTGTCATCGCTGATCACGATCAGCAGGGTCGTCATGGCGCCCATGGCGGCGGAGAGCCCGATGCCGACCAGCACCATGCGCGACGGCGAGAGGCCGCGCCGCCAGGCCAGCGAGAACACCAGCAGGGCGCTGAGCAGCGCGCCGCCGAGCGCCGAGACCGGCAGCCAGTGGCGGTCAAGGCCGGCTCCGATCAGCGCGAGGAAGGCCACGGCGGCCAGGGCGGCGCCGCTGGTGATGCCGATCACGTCCGGCGAGGCCAGCGGATTGCGCACGATGCCCTGGAGGATGGCGCCCGCCACGGCCAGCGCTGCGCCGACCAGCACGGCCAGCAGCAGGCGCGGCAGACGCAGCTCCCAGACGATGAAGGCAATGTCGCTGTCCCGGGGCGCCACCAGCGCCTGCACGACCTCGTCGACCGCGGTAGGAAAGCTGCCGAGGGTGAGCGACAGGCCGACGCTGGCCAGCAGGGCCAGTCCCAGCAGCGCGAGCACGGTGGCGTGGCGTGATGCCCGGGATTCGCCGGCGTCGTCGGCCGTGCGTGGCAGGGAAGAGGAAGGCGTCATGAGCGGGCCGATGTCCTGCGTGCCAGATGAATGAAGAAGGGCGTGCCGATCAGCGCGGTCATCACGCCCACCGGCACGTCCTGTGGGGGCATCAGGAAGCGCGAGGCCACGTCGGCCAGCAGCAGCAGGCTGGCGCCCAGTAGGGCGCAGGCCGGCAGCAGCCAGCGATGGTCAACGCCGAACAGGCCTCGCGCCATGTGCGGAACAATGAGGCCGACGAAGCCGATCATGCCGGCCAGCGCCACCGAGCCGCCGGCGAGCAGGATCACCGCCAGGCCGAGCAGCAGCTTGATGGTGCCGGCGCGCATGCCCAGCCCCTGCACCGTCTCGTCGCCCAGCATCAGGGCGTTGGCGTGGCGGACCAGCACGGCGCACAGCAGCAGGGCGGCGCCGAACAGCGGCAGCAGCGGCACCACCAGCGACAGCTCGCGCCCGGAGACGGAGCCGGCAAGCCAGTAGAGCACGCTCTCGAAGCTCTGCCGATCGACGATCAGCAGGCCCTGGCTGAACGAGACGAACATGGCGCTGACGGCCACGCCCGCCAGCACCACCCGCAGCGGCGATAGCTCGCCGCGTCGGCCGCGGCTCAGCAGCGCGACCAGGCCCGCGGCGACGAAGCCGCCCAGCAGCGCCGCCCAGACGATCTCGCCCGGCGCATGCAGGGGCAGCCACGAGACCGCGATCACCACGAAGAACATGGCCCCGGCGTTGATGCCCAGCAGGCTCGGTGAGGCCAGGGGATTGCGGGTCAGGGTCTGCATCAGGGCGCCGGCGATGGCCAGGCTCGCGCCCACCAGAGCGGCGATCACCGCCCGCGGCAGGCGCTCGGTGCGAATGATGAGATGCGTGACCCGGGCGGGGTCGTAGTGCCAGAGGGCCTGGAGAAAGGTCGGCGCCGGGATCTCCGTGGTGCCCAGCATCAGGCTCGCGACGAACGCCGCCGCCGCCAGCATCAGGCCCAGCAGGAGCCCGGCGAGGCGCGATCGTCGGCCGTTCAGCATGCGACGGCCTCCTGATCAAACGCCGCGCATGAAGAGGCCGGTGGCGTCAGCCCGTAGTGGGCATAGAGATCGTCGAGCATGGCGTTGGCGGCCAGGATGCCGCCGCCCATGATCCAGTTCACCGCGTCCACCTCGAACACGCGGTCATGGCGCACCGCGTCCAGGCGCTGCCACAGCGGGTGGGCGCGCCAGTGGCGGTAGTTGCGGGCGATGGCGGGATCGTCCGGCTCCAGCAGCACGAAGATCACGTCGGCGTTGATGACCGGGATGTTCTCCTCGCTGGTCAGCTTCATGCCCCAGCCCTGGTCCTGCACGGAGCTCGGCTGTTCGAAGCCCAGCTCGCCGAGAATCGAGCCGGCGAAGCCGGTGGAGTAGATGCGCACGTGGTCGCTCTTGAAACGCACCACGGCGGCCCTCTGCGGCCAGGCATCGCCCAGCGCGCGGCGGATGCGGCGGCGGAAGTCGGCCACCCGGGCGTCCCAGTCTTGGAGCAGCGCCCGGGCACGCGCCTCCCGGCCCGTGGCCTTGGCCAGCAGCCTCAGGCTGGCCTTGAAATCGAAGACGCTCTCGCTGGCCACCGTCGGGGCCATGGCCTCGAGCAGCGGCCGAACTCGCTGATGGCGAAAGCGCGTGGCTACGATCAGGTCCGGGTCCAGCCAGGCGATCTTCTCGAGGTTGGGCTGGGTCTCCAGGCCGACGTGCTCCACGCCATCCAGCGCCTCGCGCAGATAGCGATACATTGGCGGTTCCAGCCACGAATCGACGACGCCGACCGGCGTGAGGCCGAGCGCCACCGCGCTGTCCGTCGCGCCCTGGTAGAGGGTGACGACGCGCTGTGGCGTGTCGGGAACGGACGTGTCACCGAAAGCGTTGGTGACGCCATGGCCGCCGGGGGGCACGTCGGCGGCGACGGCGCCTAGCGGCATCAGCAGGGCCAGCAGCGCTGCCAGCCATCGGCGCAGGCGAACGGCGCCCGCCTTGGCGTGATTCGAGTGGGAAGCAGTGTCGGGCATCGCGATCGGGCCGGCAGAAAACGGAAGGGAGCGGCATCCTGAGATGCCGCTCATGGCAGGCGTCATACGACGACGGCTCAGAAGTCGAGCTGATAGCTCAGGGTCAGGGTGCGGCCGCGGCCCTTGAAGTAGTAGTCATCGCTGTTGCGGGCGGCCTGGGAGTAGTAGGTGAAGTAGTCCTCGTCGGTGAGGTTCTCCACGCCCAGGCTGGTGCGGCCTACCGGCAGGCGATAGGTCAGCGAGGCGTCGACCAGGCCGTAGCCGTCGAACTCCAGCTCGGGGTCGTCGACGCTTCGGTTGAAGTAGCGGCTGAACTGCAGATGCGTGGAAAGCTCGTCGTTCCAGGCCGCGCTCCAGGCCAGCTTGAGGGTGTCCGGAGCGATGTTGATGCCGGTGAGCTCGGTGTCGACGCTGCCGTCGCCGTCGGTGTCCGACTCGCCTTCGGCGTGGGTGTAGGACAACCGCAGCCGGTGGCGATCGCTGACCCGGGCCTCGCCGGTGACCTCGACGCCCTGGATCTCGGTCTTCTCGCGACTGCCGACCCAGGTGCCGTTCTCGAAGGCCAGGCGCTCGCCGTAGTCGGAGTTCGACTCGTAGTAGCTCAACTCGAGGCCGTAGCGATCCCAGTCGAAGCGGGCGCCGATCTCGCGGTTATCGGTGACGATGGGCTGCAGCTGCAGCAGGCCGTCGACGCTTTGGCCGGGTTCGCCGATGCCGCGCAGCACGCGGCCCACGTCGGGCATGCCGAAGCCTTCGGAGTAGTTGGCGTAGAGCTGCGCCCACTCGGTGGCCTGATAGACGATGCCGGCGTTGTACAGCGTCTCGTCGAAGTCGGGCGTGCCGCCCTCGACGCTGACGTTGTCCAGGGTGACGTTGCTGCGGTCAATGGTCGAGAAGTCGTCGACGTCGAGCTCGGCGCGCTCGTGGCGCACGCCGGCGTGCAGGCTGACCGCATCGGTCAGGCTGTAGTCGCCCTGCAGGAAGGCGGCGACGTTGCGGAACTGCGTCTCCGGCACGTAGGTGCGGTCGGTGTGCACCAGCATCTGCCGGGTCTCGTCCTCGAGCAGGTCGAGGCCGGTGGTCAGGGTCAGGCGATCGTCGAGCAGACCGTCTCGGGACAGGGTGAACTTGGCACCGACCTTGTCGGACTCGTTGCGGGTCTGGTCGTAGCGGGTCGTGCCGTCGTCGCCCTGGTAGGGGAAGTAGGGCGTGGTGCCGAACTGGGCCCGGAAGCGCTGGCTATAGAGCTGGGCGTCGACGCTGTTGCCGAACCAGTCGTCATGGGAATACGACAGCCGGGCGGTGGTGACCTCATTGAAGCCGGGATCGCCGATCGGTTCGCCCTTGCGTGCGGTGGTCGCGACGCCGGCGTCGCGGTCGCCCGCCACCGGCACATAGTCGCCGTTGCCTTCCAGCTCGAAGCGGTTGAGCGAGACCTCGACGTTCTGGTGATCGTCGATCCAGTAGCCCGCCTTGGCCATCAGGTCGTAGCTCTCGGAGTTCTGGATCTCGCCGGGATAGGCGATGCCGACCTCGTCGTCGCTGCCGTCGTAGAAGACGCCGCGTTCCTGACGGCTGGCGGCCACCACGTAGTCCCAGTCGCCGGTCTGGCCGCTCAGGCGATAGTCCAGCTTGTGGCCGAAACCCTCGGACTCGAAGTCGTCGTCGCTGGTCAGGCTGATGCCGGCGTGCTGGCTCAGGCCGGCGCCGTCGGGGCGCTTGGTCACGTAGTTGATGATGCCGCCGGTGGCGCCCAGGCCGTGCTCGGCGCTGGCGCCGTGGATGACCTCGATGCGCTCGACCATCGAGAGGTCGATGGTGTAGCTGTCACGCCCGCTGTCGCGCAGCGGGTTGGACTGGGGCACGCCGTCGACCAGGAACAGCGGCGCGCGGCCGCGGAAGGTCTCGCCGGCGTTGGAGAGCTTCTGGCGGCTGGGCGAGTAGGAGGGAATCAGGTTGCTGAGCACCTGGCCCGGGTCCTGGGTGATCGCCAGCTGCTGCTCGATCTGTTCGCGGGTGATGACGGTGACCTTCTGGGGTGTCTCGTCCGCGCGGCTTTGATTACGCGTGGCGGTGATCACCAGCGGGTTCATGGCCTGGGCATCGGTCGCGCTCGGCGCCTCGCCGGTGGACTGGGCCAGTGCCGTGACGGGCAGGGCGGAACCGAGGACGAGCGGCAGCAGCGGCAGCCGCTTGAGGTTCGGTTGTCGGGGAGTGGGCATGTCGTGAAGATCCCTTGTTCGATCCGGGGGATGGTTATCGTTATGTGTCGAGGTCGGTAGACTGCCTCGATGTTGCAAACGATAATGCTTTTCATTGTGTTGCGCAATTCGGGAGGGCGCGTTTCGCGTGACGCAAGAGGGCGGCATCACCGAGCCCCGCATTGACGCATGCCCTCACAGGCGGACAATGCCTCCTTTCTTATCGCCCCAGAACAAGGATGCATCGTGGAACTGCTGCGCGTCGTCTATCGCCATTACCGCTGGCCCTTCCTCGGCGTGATGCTGCTCAGCCTAGCCAGCGCCGGGCTCGGCATCGGTGCCATCGCCTTCATCAACCGGCGGCTGATCGACACGGTCGGCGATCCGGCCGGTGTGCTGCCGGCCTTCCTCGGCGTGATCGTCGCGCTGCTGGTGGTGACGCTGGCCTCGCAGCTGGCGCTGACCATCCTCGGCCACCATTTCGTCCACGGGCTGCGCGGGCGGCTGGTGAAGCAGATCCTCGATACCGACGTGGAGCGCCTCGAGCGCCTCGGCAGCGCCGAACTGCTGGCCAGCCTGTCGAGCGACATCCGCAACGTGACCATCGCCTTCGTGCGCCTGCCGGAGCTGATCCAGGGCCTGGTGCTGACCGCCGGCTCGGCGCTCTACCTGGGCTGGCTGTCGCCGGGCCTGCTGGCGGTCACGGCCGCCTGGCTGGCGGTCACCATCGCCGTCAGCTCGTGGCTGGTGAAGCGGGTCTATCGGCATCTCTCGCGGGTGCGCGAGAGCGAGGACCGGCTCTACCGCGACTACGAGGCGGTGATCCACGGGCGCAAGGAACTGGCGCTCAACCGCGGACGGGCGCGGCGTCTCTACGACGAGCGCTACGAAGTCGACGCCCGCGACTACCGCGGCCAGATCATCCGCGCCGACACCTATCATCTGAGCGCGATCAACTGGTCGAACATCATGATGCTCGGCGCCATCGGCGTGGTGTTCTTCCTCGCCAACGGCCTGGGCTGGGCCAGCACTTCGGTGGCGGCGACCTACTCGCTGACCCTGCTGTTCCTGCGCACGCCGCTGCTGCAGGCCATCGGCGCGCTGCCGACGCTGATGAGCGCCCAGGTGGCCTTCGACAAGATCGCGGCGCTGGAGCTGGCCGAGGCCGAGCGCGATTTCGCGGTGGCCGAGGCTGAGCCGGGCGACTGGCAGACCCTGAGCCTGCGCGGCGTGCGCTTCGCCTACACCGGCGCGGACGGCGAGACCGGCTTCGCCGTCGGCCCTCTGGACCTGACGCTGCGGCGCGGCGAGATGGTGTTCCTGATCGGCGGCAACGGCAGCGGCAAGTCGACCCTGGCCAAGCTGCTGACGGGCCTCTATCGGCCCCAGGAAGGCGAGCTGCTGCTGGACGGCGAGCCGCTGAGGGATGCCGCGTCCTACCGGCAGCGTTTCTCCGCGGTGTTCAGCGATTTTCACCAGTTCGCGGACCTGGTCGGGCCCCAGGGCGCCCAGGCCGACCCCGCCCTGGTCGAGGCGTGGCTGGAGGAGCTGGCGATGCGCGACAAGCTGGCCTTCGACGGCCAGAGCGTGACCAATCCCGAGCTCTCCCAGGGGCAGCGCAAGCGGCTGGCGCTGCTGATGGCGGTGGCCGAGGAGCGCGACCTGCTGCTGCTCGACGAGTGGGCCGCCGATCAGGACCCGCAGTTCCGCCGGGTCTTCTACCGCGACCTGCTGCCGCGGCTGCAGGCGATGGGCAAGACGGTGTTCGCCATCAGCCACGACGACCATTACTTCGACCACGCCGACCGGCTGCTGGAGATGCACGGCGGCAGGCTGAGCGAACTGACGGGCGACCAGCGGCTGAGCGTCAGCCGGGACGCGGTGGCCCGGCTCGACGAAGTGAGGGGCTAGCCGGTCGGAGGGGCGGGATGCGTCATATTTGTTTCCGCAAATAAAAGCCATTAGCATCTGCGTGCCGCCGTCTCGAACGTGGCGTTCTGCGCTGGCGGCTCCCTTGTCCCCCGAATCGTAAGGCACACACCAATGACTCGCGTATCCCGCCGCTCGTGGCGGCTGTCCCCCCTGACCGCCGCCGTCCGCTATGGCCTCGGCTTCACCCTCATCGGCGCCGCCGGCGCGGCGCTGGCCCAGCAGGACGCCACGGAGGTCGAGACCGACACCGTCGTCGTCAGCGCCACCGCGCTCAAGGTCGCGACGCCGACCATCGAGACGCCGCGGGCCGTGTCCGAGGTCGGGCGCGACGAGCTGGACAAGCGTGCGGTCAACAGCTTCGACGAGACCTTCCGCTATCGCAGCGGCGTGCAGGCGACCCCCTATGGCAGCGACAACGGCGTCGACTGGTTCAACATCCGCGGTTTCAGCGGCGAGAACTCGACCTACCAGGATGGCCTGCGCCTGTTCCGCGAGAGCGGCTACTTCTGGTGGGTGACCGAGCCCTACGGCTTGGAGCGCGTGGATCTGCTCAAGGGGCCGGCGTCGATTCTCTACGGCGAGGCGCCTCCCGGCGGCGTCGTGAATGCGATCAGCAAGCGCCCCACCTTCGAGCAACAGGGCGAGCTCGAGCTGCAGGTGGGTAACAAGGGGCATCGCCAGATCGGCATCGACAGTTCCGGGCCGGTCACCGGCACCGACAGCATGCGCTACCGCATGGTCGGCCTGTTCCGCGAGGGCGACGGCGAGCTGGAGCATACCGATAACGAGCGGGTGTATCTGGCGCCGAGCCTGGCGGTGGATCTAGCCGACGATACTACCGTGACTTTCTTGGCCAGCTACATGAAGGATCACGGCACGCCGAGCAAGGGTTTCCGGCCGGTCGAGGGCTCGCTGACGAGCACCGAGTTCGGCCGCATCGGCCCCGACACCAACCTCGGCGAGCCGGACTACGAGCGCCAGGAGCGCGAGCAGGTAGCCGTCGGCTACGAGCTCGAGCACGATATCGACGACACCTGGCAGTTCCAGCAGAACCTGCGCTATAGCCACATGGATCTGATGCTGAGGACCCTGTCGCCCTTTACCGCCCTCAACGCGGATCACCGCACGGTGGGGCGCTACCTGACCTATCGCGACGGCAGCTACGACGCCTTCACGGTGGACAACCGCCTGGTCGGGCAATGGTTCACCGACAACACCGAGAACACGCTGCTGTTCGGCGTCGACTATCAGAACCTCGATGTCGACTATCGCAATGGCGATGGCACCGGCAATTTCTCCGGCTTCGACGTCTTCGATCCCGAGTATGGTGACTACGCGCCCGGCTCGCTCCGCTACGACGCCGAGGAGAAGAAGGAACAGATCGGCGTCTACCTGCAGGATCAGCTTCGGCTAAACGACCGCTGGATCTTCCTCGGGGGCGTGCGCCACGACACCGCCACCGTGGAAAGCTACAGTGATGATCCGGCCGCGAACCAATACGACCAGACCGATCGCCAGCTGTCGTTCAGCGGCGGCGTGATGTACCTGGGCGACTACGGCATCTCGCCCTACCTCAGCTACAGCGAATCCTTCACCCCGAACGGCGGGCGCGGCCCGAACGGCCAGGCCTACGAGCCAAGCGAAGGCGAGCAGTGGGAGGCCGGGATCAAGTACACGCCCGACTGGCTGGACGGTTACATGAATGCCTCGGTGTTCGACCTGAAGGAAACCCATACGCTGTACACGGACGCTCAGTTCGTACAGTCGCAGGGAGGCGAGCGGCATTCGCAGGGCTTCGAGCTCGAGGGCGTGGGTTATCTGACTGACCAGTTGCAGCTCACGGCGGCCTACACCTATCTGGATACGACGGTCGAGGATCCCGACCGTGGCGAGTTTCGTGCCGGCCTGACGCCGCGCCATCAGGCGTCGCTGTGGCTCGACTACGGCTTCGAGGGTGGCGCTCTGAACGGCCTGGATATCGGTGCCGGGGCGCGCTATGTCGGCGAAAGCGTCAATGCCGCGGCCGATAGTAACGATGAGGTCTCGTCCTACACCGTCTACGACGCCATGGCACGTTACGAGATCAACTCCTCCTGGGAGGCCCAGGTCAACGTCACCAACCTGACCGACAAGGAGTACATCAGCGGCTGTGATTCCTGGTGCTACTACGGCGAATCGCGCAGCGTGATCGGCAGCCTGAGCTACCGCTTCTGAGTCACGCCTTTCACCATGCCAAATGCACCGCGCCCGGCCATTTCAATGGCCGGGCGCGGTCGTTCCTGGGCTGGCTGTCGTGCGCGAGGCGCTAGCCGCCGAACGGCGAGGGCGAGGTCGTGGGGGCGCCCTCGAGCAGCGGCGGTGCGTCGGGTGACTGGGCCCCGGCCACGAACAGTGAAAGCCCCAGCATCAGGATGAGGGCACCGCCTGCGAAGCCGGCCGCTCTCAGGCAGCGTTCCAGGGTCGCGCCACGCGTCGAACGCTGCAGGCGGCGCTCGGCCCAGCCCCGGGCCATCACGCTGGCCAGGGCCAGCGCCGAGACCGTCAGGGCGGTACCGGCAGCCATGGCCAGCACCGCCAGCACACCGCTCCAATAGTGCCCCAGCAGCGAGGCGGCGCCGACCAGCAGCACGCTGCCGCTGCAGGGACGCATGCCGATCGAGGCCACCACGGCCAGGGCACCGCGCCAGTCCGAGGCCTGTTGGGGCGTCAGATGGTGGGCGCAGTCACACTCGTGCGGGTCATGGTCATGGTCATGGTCATGGTCATGGTCATGAGAGCCTGGCGCGTGCCGATGGCCGGCCAGGGCCCGCCAGCACAGCCAGAGCCCGAGTGCCGCGACGAGCAGGTAGCTGGCCTGCTCCAGCCATACCACCGAGCCCATGGCCTGGCGGGTCAGCCAGCCCAGCCCATGGACCAGCACCGTGACCAGGCCGATGGCCACCAGGGCCTGCAGCAACGAGGCCAGACAGGAGAGCAGCAGGGCCCGGCGCAGCGCGCCGCCCTGGCTGAGCAGGTAGGTGCCGAGCACCGCCTTGCCGTGGCCCGGGCCGGCGGCATGGAAGACCCCATAGCCGAAGCTGAGGCCCAGCAGGCCCCACCAGGCGGCCGCCGTCGGGGCGGCGTCGAGGGCCGCGATCGCCTCCGTCAGGGCGCGGTGAAGGTCGCGCTGCCAGGCGACCAGTCGCAGGCTGGCCTCCTGGCCCAGCGTGACCCAGGCCGCGGCGAGCAGCGCCAGGGCGAGTCCGCCAAGGACCGCGGGGCCGAGCCACCGGGGGCGAGGCCGAGCCCTGTCGGCCGATTTCATGGATGATCGCATCGTATCTCTCCCGTTTCCGCGAAGAAGCGGCCGAGCCCTTCTTCCGCCTGTTCGCCGCGATCCAGCATGGCCGCCTCGGCGACCTTCGCCGGATCGGGATCGGCGGCGATGATCCGGGTACGGCAGCCGTCTTCTTCGACCGTCAGCGCGTCCGGCCTGGGCGTGTCGCCGTCCGCCTCGTGCACGACCTCGAGGTAGTAGGTCGGGTCATAGATGCGGTAGCGCACCGGCGACTCGTCCAACGGAAGGGGATTGGCCAGCGGTAGTCGAAACATCAGCTCGACGCGACCGCCGCGTGCCAGGGTGGTGAAGTCGTCGACGTCGCCGAGCTCGACCGGCTGGCCGGCCCGGGTCACGTGGGTGAAATAGCGCTTCGGGGCCAGGGTATTGCGGATCTCCACCCCCAGCTGGTCGAGGCGCGCCGCCATCGGTTCGTCGCCCTGGGCGGCGCGAAGTTCCTCCATCAGCAGCTGGCTGTAGAACGGATCCAGTCGCCAGCGCTGCTGAAGGGCCTCGGCACGTCCCTGGGTATCCGTTATCACCTTCACCGAGACGTCCACCCAGCCGTGGGGGTGCGCGGCCCCCGTCAGCGGGAAAAGCGCCAGGGCGCAGGCGATGCAACAGGCGAGCCGGCCTTGCCAGCGATCGGCCCATCGGCGGGCCCGGTTATCGAGATGGCTCATAGCCGTCGCATCCCCCACATGAAATAGGCGCCGCCGATCAGCGAAGCGACCAGGCCGGCAGGAATCTCCTGGGGGAACAGTAACTGGCGGCCCAGCCAGTCCGCCAGCACCATCAGCAACGCGCCGGTCAGGGCGGCCCCGGCGAGATGCGTCCGGGCGCGGGTGAAGCCCAGCAGCCGTGCCATGTGGGGAGCGAGCAGGCCGACGAAGGACAGCGGCCCGACCACCAGGGTCGCGGCGGCGGTCAGCAGGGCGACCAGCAGCAGCAGGCCGAGCCGCGCCCGACGCAGCGGGATGCCGAGCGCGGCGGCGGTGGCGCCGCCCAGCGGCAGGATGTCCAGCCAGCGGGTGAGCGGCGCGGCGATGATCGCCAGCACCACGGCCGCGCCGGCGACCGTCACGGCGCTCGCCGCATCGACATAGTAGGTGGAACCGGAGAGCCAGGCGATGACCTGCTGGCCGCGCGGGTCGCCGCCGGCCAGCACCACGGCCTTGACCGCCTCGAACAGCGCCGTGATCGCCACCCCGGTGAGCAGCAGCCGTTCGGGCTGAAAGCCGCTCTTGCGGTTGACGATTACCAGCACCGCCAGGGCGGCGAGGGCGCCCAGCACCCCGGCGCCGACCAGTGCCAGGTTGCCCGGCGACGGCAGCAGGAAGATCGCCGCCATCAGGGCGATGGCGCTGCCGCCGCTGATGCCCAGGATCTCGGGGCTGGCCATGGGGTTGGCGGTGAGTCGCTGGATCAGGGTCCCGGCGACGGCCAGCATCAGCCCGCAGCCGGCGGCGGCGAGCAGCCTGGGCCAGCGCCACTCGAGCAGGTCGGTGTTCAGGGGCGAGGCCCACTGCCAGCCGTCGGCGCCCTGACCGGCCAGCACCGCCACCGCGGCCATCGCAACCAGGGCCAGGGACAGGCCGACGATCAGCCGTCGTGGGGCGGGATGCCGCATGGCGGGCGTGCCGGCGTGGCGCGGCGGCGCCGAGCCGTTGAGGCGCAGGCGCGGAATCAGCCACAGCAGCAGCGGCGCGCCCAGGGCAGCGGTGGTGGCGCCGGTGGGAATCAGCGTCGGCAGGGTGCCGGCGTAGCGCTGCAGCAGCTGGTCGGTGGTGGCCAGCAGCAGGGCGCCGAGCAGCGTCGACCACAGCAGCCGCTTGCCCAGCCGCCGGGCCCCGGCCAGGCGCACGATGTTGGGCGCCGCCAGGCCGATGAAGCCGATGACACCCACCGTGCTGACCACGCAGCCGGTGAGGAACACCGCCAGGCCGAGCCCGCCCAGGCGCAGCCACTTGAGCGACACGCCGAGGCTGCGGGCGCCGGCTTCGTCGAGCTCCAGCACCGCCAGCGGGCGCAGCAGCCAGAAGGCGCCGAGGGCGCCCAGCGCCAGGCGCGGCGCGAGGAAGGCGGCGTCGCTCCAGCCGTTCTGGGCCAGCGAGCCGGCGCCCCAGATCAACAGGCCCTTGAGCGCTTCCTGATGGAACAGCAGCAGCACCATGGCCAGGGCGCCGAAGTAGAGGTTGACCACCAGCCCGCCGAGCACCACCACCACCGGCGACAGCCCGCGACGCCAGGCCAGGGCGAACACCAGGCCCATGGCCAGCCCGCCGCCGGCCAGCGCCACCCATTCGCGGCCCAGGGCCAGCAGCCCGGGCGCCAGCAGACTGGCGGCCATCAGCGCCAGGTTGGCGCCGCTGGCCACGCCCAGGGTGGTCGGCGCCGCCAGCGGGTTGCGCAGCACCTGCTGCATCAGCACCCCGGCCAGCGCCAGGCCGCCGCCGGCCATCAGCGCCATGGCCAGCCGCGGCCACCAGGCGAAGTGCAGCACCAGGGCCTCCGACGAGGCGTCGGGGATCGTCACCAGCGACGACAGTCCGGTCACGAGCCCCGTGCTCGATGCCAGATGGGCCAGGGCGAGGCCCGCGGTGAGCAGGCCCAGCAGCAGGCAGGCGCGGCCCGGCGTCAGACGGCGTGAAGGTGTGGCGTGGGTAAGCGCATCAGCGGACATCGTCTTTCTCCAGGGCGGTGACCAGCTGTTCGGCGAAGCGCTGGGCGGAGGGCAGGGCGCCGAAGCTCCACACCGGGGGGAGAATCAGCGGCTCGCCGCGGCTGCGTTCGACCAGTCGCTGCCACAGGCCGCTGTCGGCCAGGGTCTCGCGCACGCCGGCCGGATAGGGTTCGACCACCACCAGCCGGGCGTCGAGGCCGGCCAGGGCCTCGATGCCGACCAGCGAGAAGCCCCAGGCGTTGGTGACGCCGTTCCAGGCGTTCTTGAGCCCCAGGCGGTCGAGCACCGCCTGATAGAGGCCGTTGTCGCCGAACACCCGTACGTGGCGGGCGTCCATGAACTGCACGACGAGCAGCGGTGGGGCGTCGTCGCCGAGGCGCTGCTCGAGGCGCGTCAGGCGCGACTCGGTGTCCTCGATCAGCCGCTCGCCGGCCTCGGGCCGTTCGACGATATCGGCGACGCGGCGCGTCAGCTCGCGCATCTCCGTCCAGGTGTCCCGGCCGGGGGTATAGAGCGTCAGGGTGTCCACCGGCGCGATCGCCTCGAGGCGCGGGGCGAGGTTGGCGAACATCGGCGAGATCAGGATGCGCTCGGGATCGAGATCCGCCAGCAGCTCCAGGTTGGGCTGGGAGCGCAGGCCGAGGTCGATCACCGCGTCCGGCAGCGCCGGCTCGCCCACCCAGGCGTGATAGGCGTCGAGCTGGGCCAGCGCCGCGGGCGGAGCCTCGAGGGCGGCCAGGGTCTCGGCCAAGGTCCAGTCGAGGGTCGCCAGCCGCGGTGATGCCAGATGTGGTGAGTCGGCCAGCGCCGGCAGGGCGGTGAAGAGCGTGAGCAGCATGACGAGCGGGCCGGCGAGCCAGCGGCGGGCCCGTCGACGAAGGCGGCGCGGAGGAGACAAGCGGAACTCCATGAACGAGTGACGAGCGAGTGATGGAATCAGTGGGCGATGGCGACCCGATGCTCGCCGACGGGATGGTGCATCACGTGCATGGGAATGCCGTAGATCGCTTCCAGGGTGTCGCCGGTCATCAGCTCGGCCGGGGTGCCCTGGGCCAGCACCCGGCCGCCGTGCAGCGCCACCAAGCGGTCGCAGTAGCGCGAGGCCATGTTGATGTCGTGCAGCACGATGATCACGCCGAGGCCCAGCTCCTGGGAGAGCCGGCGGGTCAGGGCCAGCACCTCGACCTGGTGGGCGATGTCCAGCGCCGCCAGCGGTTCGTCGAGCAGCAGGAAGCGGCTGCCCTGGGCCAGCAGCATGGCGAGCCACACCCGCTGGCGCTCGCCGCCGGAGAGGGTGTCCACCAGGCGGTCGGCGAAGGCTTCGGTGTGGGTCAGGGCGATGGCGCGCTCGACCTGCTCACGATCCTCGCGGGTATGGCGCCCCAGCAGGCCGCGCCAGGGGTAGCGGCCGAAGGCGATCAGCTCGCGGCAGGTCAGGGTCTCGGCGCTGGGCAGGTGCTGGGGCAGGTAGGCCACCTGGCGGGCGAACTCGCGGTGGCCCCAGTCGCCGAGCGGCCGGCCGTCGAAGCGGATGACGCCCTGGCTGGCGGGCTGCTGCTGGGCCAGCAGCTTGAGCAGCGTCGACTTGCCGGAGCCGTTATGGCCGATCAGGCCGTGGACCCGGCCTTCCTCGAAGCGAAGATCGGTGGGATGCAGCAGGCGTTTGCCGTTGACCTCGAAGGTCGCGGCCTGGGCGTCGAACATGATGGGCTCCGTGGATCGTCGGCGGCGCGAGGGCATCACGATGGGCGAGGGCTGCGCACCCGCGTGAGGTTACCTTTGATACGAATGGTTATCAAATCTCGTCGGGATGGAACTGGCTCTTTATTGATATTGGTTTTCATTTCGTTTTGTGAGGCGTAGGCTGAGGCTTGGTCGTTCGTTTCATCTCTCGTTTCTCTACGACTCTCTCGACCGATTCTCTCGACCGACTCTCTCGACCGACTCTCTCGACCGACTCTCTCGAAAAAGGAGCCGCCGCCATGCCGCATGCGTTGCCCGAACTGCCCTATGCCTACGATGCCCTCGAACCGCATCTCGATGCCCTGACCATGGAGATCCACCATGCCCGGCATCATCAGACCTACGTCAACAACCTCAACGCCGCCCTGGAAGGCACCGGCCTCGAGGACGTGCCGGTGGAGGCGCTGGTCGCCGATCTCGAACGGGTGCCCGCCGACAGGCGCCAGGCGGTGATCAACAACGGCGGCGGCCACGCCAACCACTCGCTGTTCTGGCGGGTGATGTCGCCCGAGGGCAGCGGGGCGCCGACCGGGCGGGTGGCGGCGGCCATCGAGCGAGAGCTGGGCGGCGTCGAGGCCTTCCAGCAGGCCTTCACCCAGGCCGCCGTCTCCCGCTTCGGCAGCGGCTGGGCCTGGCTCAGCGTGACCCCGCAGGGCGCGCTGGTGGTGGAGAGCACCGCCAACCAGGACAGCCCGCTGATGCACGGCAACACGCCGGTGCTGGGCCTGGACGTGTGGGAGCACGCCTACTACCTGAAATTCTGGAACAAGCGCCCCGAGTACATCGCCGCCTTCTACGAGGTGGTCGACTGGAGCGAGGTCGAGCGGCGCTATCTCGCCGCCATCGGCTGAGCGGCGATCCTTCCGCCATCTTGTCCTCCCGGGCCCTGCCGGGAGGACAGTCCCGCGACGACGGGGTATGGTAGCCGTCTCGTCCAGACCGCCGGGCCCCCCAGGGCCCGGCGGTCTCGTGTCGTTCACCGGACAGCCGCCACAGAGAGAGTCCCCATGTCGAATATGAGAAGCTTCGAGGCGCTGGGCCGCCTGCTTCGCTATGCCCGCGGACACCGGCGTCGGATCGTCGCCGCCACCGCCTGTTCGATCATCAACAAGCTGTTCGACATCGCCCCGGAGATCCTGATCGGGGTGGCCATCGACGTGGTGGTCAACCAGGAGGACAGCTTCGTCGCCGGGCTGGGCTTCACCACCGCCCGCGAGCAGATCCTGATCCTCGGGGTACTGACCTTCTTCATCTGGGCCGGCGAGTCGCTGTTCGAATATCTCTACCAGATCCTGTGGCGCAACCTGGCCCAGCGGCTCCAGGCCGAGCTGCGCCAGGACGCCTACGAGCACGTCCAGCGCCTGGACATGGGCTTCTTCGAGTCGACGAGCTCCGGGCAGCTGGTGGCGACCATGAACGATGACGTCAACCAGCTCGAGCGCTTCCTCGACGGCGGCGCCAATTCGATGATCCAGGTCGGCGTCACCGTGGTGGCGGTGGGCGCGGTGTTCTTCGTGCTCTCGCCGCTGATCGCGCTGCTGGCCTTCACGCCGATCCCGCTGATCGTGTGGGGCGCCTTCTACTTCCAGCGCAAGGCCGGGCCGCTGTACGCCGAGGTGCGAGAGCGGGTCGGCGAGCTCTCCAGCCGGCTGGCCAACAACCTGGCGGGCATCGCCACCATCAAGAGCTTCACCGCCGAGGCGCGCGAGGCCGAGCGCCTCAAGGCCGCCAGCGAGGCCTACGTGCAGGCCAACCGTCGCGCGATCCGCATCAGCTCGGCGTTCATCCCGGTGATCCGCATGGCGATCCTCACCGGCTTCCTGGCCACCTTCACGGTGGGCGGCATGATGGCGCTGAACGGCGAGCTCAACGTGGGCGCCTACGGGGTGCTGGTGTTCCTCACTCAGCGGCTGCTGTGGCCGCTGACCGGCCTGGCCCAGGTGATCGACCTGTTCGAGCGCGCCATGGCCAGCACCCGACGCATCCTCGACCTGCTGGCCACGCCGATCCGGGTGCGCGACGACGCCGGCCAGCCCCTGGCAGAGCCGGTGCGCGGCGAGGTGCGCTTCGAGGGCGTGTCCTTCCGCTACGGCGAGTCCGGCGCCGGGATCGAGGGCATCGATCTCTCGGTGCCGGCGGGCCACACCCTGGCGCTGGTGGGCGCCACCGGCTCCGGCAAGTCGACGCTGATCAAGCTGCTGCTGCGCTTCGTCGAGCCGGCCGCCGGGCGGGTGTGCGTCGATGGCCAGCCGCTCGACGAGGTGGCGCTGGCCTCGCTGCGCCGCTCGATCGGCCTGGTCAGCCAGGACGTCTATCTGTTCGAGGGCACGATCCGCGACAACATCGCCTACGGCAAGCCCGATGCCGATGACGCCGAGATCGTCGAGGCGGTGCGCACCGCCGAGGCCTGGGACTTCATCCGGGCGCTGCCCGAGGGGCTCGACACCGCGGTGGGCGAGCGCGGCGTGCGTCTTTCCGGCGGCCAGCGCCAGCGGCTGTCACTGGCCCGGGCGCTGCTCAAGGACCCGCCGATCCTGGTGCTCGACGAGGCCACCAGCGCGGTGGACAACGAGACCGAAGCGGCCATCCAGCGCTCGCTGCGCCGCATCGGCCACGGCCGCACGGTGATCATGATCGCCCACCGGCTGTCGACCATCGTCCATGCCGACGAGATCGCGGTGATCGAGGCGGGCCGGGTGGCCGAGCGCGGCACCCACGCCGAGCTGCTGGCCCGCGACGGTCGCTACGCCGCCCAGTGGCGGGTGCAGACCGGTGAGCTCGAGGCGGCCGACATGCGACTGGCCTGAGTCACCGCCTTCTTTCCTTACCCTTGATCCTGCCGGCGCCCTTTGGGCGCCGGCGTCGTTTCCGGACATCGCGAGCCGACCGGCGTTCTTGGGCGAGTGCGTGAATGCTTACACGGCTAATCAAATGAGAGTCGTTATCATTGCCACGAATAATACGAGTCATTACCATGCGCATTCCCGCACAACACAATAACCCAGAGGCTTGTTCACTCCATGTCCCATCCTGCATCCCGCCCGATCGGACTCCACCCGGTGACCCGTGCCGTGCGCCGTGCTCTCGGTCTGGCCACCGCCGGTTCACTGGCGCTGATCTCCCCCGCGCTGCTGGCCGACGAGGCCGAGTCCGCTGAGGCCCTCGAGACGGTGACCGTCGAGGCCGAGGCGCTGTCGCTGATGACCGAGGGCAGCGACGACTACCGCGTTTCCCGCACCAGTACGGCGACCAAGCTCGACCTGACGCCCCGCGAGACGCCGCAATCCGTCTCGGTGGTCACCCGTGCCCAGCTCGAGGACTTCAACCTCGACACCATCAATGATGCCCTGGAGAGTGCGCCGGGCGTCACGGTGGAGCGAGTCGAGACGGACCGCACGTACTATTCGTCCCGCGGTTTCGAGATTTCCAACCTGCAGGTCGATGGCCTGCGCCTGCCCATGCCCTACAACAACGTGCATGGTGACATCGATACCGCCGTCTATGACCGGGTCGAGGTGGTGCGCGGTGCCACCGGCCTGATGTCCGGCTCCGGCAACCCGGCGGCCACCGTCAACTTCGTCCGCAAGCGGCCCACCGCGACGCCGCAGGCCTCCGTCAGCGGCACGCTTGGCAGCCACGAGCATCGTCGCCTGGCGGTGGACGTCTCCGGGCCCCTGGACGACGAGGGCCGGGTGCGTGGCCGCCTGGTGGCCGCGGGGCTGGATGCCGACGCCTACCTGGATCGACTGCATCGAGAGCGCGGCGTGCTCTATGGCGTGCTGGAAGCCGACCTCACCGACAGCACCCAGCTGGCGCTGGGGCATACCTGGCAGCGCAACGATACCGACAGCAACATGTGGGGGGCGCTGCCGCTCTACGACTCGGCCGGCAACCCCACCGACTATGATCGCTCGACCTCGTCGGCGCCCGACTGGTCCTACTGGAACGGCGAGACCCAGCGCAGCTTCGTCGAGCTGACCCAGCGGCTCTCCGACGACTGGTCGCTCAAGGGCACGGTGACCCATCTGGACATGGTCTCCGACACCGAGCTGTTCTACATCGGCAGCGTGCCGGATGCCGACACGGGGCGGATTCCCAACAGCTTCTATCTGAGCAAGTACGATCGGCACCTGGAGCAGTGGGTGGCGGACGTGCATGCCAAGGGTGATGTCGAGGCGTTCGGGCGCACCCATCAGCTGGTGCTGGGCTCGGACTGGAGTCAGAGCCGCAACCAGCAGAGCTCGCTCTACGCGGCCGCGTCCGAGGACCTGCCGCCCCTGGACGACTGGGACGGCGACTATCCGGAGCCCGAGTTCGGCGATCCCGACTTCGCCAACGATGCCACCATCAAGGAGCACAGCCTCTACGGCGCCGGCAAGCTGGACCTGGCCGATCGCTGGACCGCCGTGGTGGGCGCGCGGATGAGCTGGCTGGATACCGTGGGCGAGCAGTACGGCAGCTCTCAGGACACCACCCTCGACAACGAGCTGACGCCCTATGCCGGCCTGATCTATGACCTCACCGATCAGGCCTCGCTGTATGCCAGCTATACCGAGATCTTCAATCCCCAGACCGAGATGGACCGCGGTGGACAATATCTCGACCCCATCGAGGGCAGCAGCTACGAGCTGGGGCTCAAGGCGGATGTCTTCGACGGGGGTGCCGATGCGTCACTCGCCGTGTTCCGCACCGAACAGGACAATGTCGCCCAGCCTGACGGCCAGGTGAACGGGCGGGATGTCTATCGGGCGGCCGATGGCATCACCAGCGAGGGCGTGGAGGTCACCCTGGCCGGCGAGCTCGCGCCGGGCTGGCAGGCCAGCGCCGGCTACACCTACCTGGAGATCGAGGACGCCGACGGCGAGGCCACCAATACCTATATTCCGCGCAACATGGTGAAGGTCGCCACCAGCTATCGGCCGGCGTCCCTGGAATCCCTGAAGGTCGGCGCCCGGCTGCGCTGGCAGGACGATATCGAACGCGAACGCGACAGCGCCGATGGCAGGACCCGTCAGGAGGCCTATGCGCTGGTCGACCTGATGGCGAGCTACGACTTCAGCGACAGCCTGACCGGCTCGCTGAACGTCAATAACGTCACCGACGAGAAGTACTTGACCAGCCTGAAGTGGGATCAGGGCTACTACGGCGCGTCGCGCCACGTGATGGCCAACCTGACCTGGCGTTACTGAATCGGTCGACGACCGAGCTGAGCGAACAGGGCCCATCCCGCTGACGGAATGGGCCCTTTGCGTCTGGGTGGCCCGGGCAATGGCGAGGCAGGAAACAAGAACACCGGCGGCCCTCGGGCCGCCGGTGTCGTCTTGCCGATGGCGGTGGCGGATCAGAAGTCGTAGCTGACGGTCGCCTTCACGCTGCGCTCGGCGCCGAAGTAGCAGTACTGCAGGGAGTTGCAGGAGGCCACGTAGTCCTTGTCGAGCAGGTTGTTGACGTTGAGGCGGGCGTTGACGCCGTCCAGGCCGAGCTGGCCGAGGTCGTAGCTGAGCGCGGCGTCGACCAGGGTGTAGTCCGGCACCTGCTCGGTGTTGGCCCGGTCGGCCTGGATGTCGGCGTGATAGCGCACGCCGAGGCCGGCGCCGAGACCTTCGAGGGCGCCGTCCTGGACCGCATAGGAACCCCATACGGAGGCGATGTGGCGCGGTGCATAGATGGCGCGATTGCCTTCTTCACCTTCGACATCGCTCTTGGCGTAGGTGATGTCGGTGAAGCTGTAGCCGGCCTGCAGGCGCAGGCTGTCGGTCAGCTGGGTGCGTGCCTCGAGCTCGACGCCCTGGGATTCGATCTCGCCGATGGCGCGATACGGATCGGTGGGCTGCTCCTTGGTGGCGACGTTTTCCTGCTCGATATGGAACAGCGCCAGGCTGTACTGGTCCCGGGTGCCGTTGGGCTGGTACTTCAGGCCGGCCTCGAGCTGTTCGCCTTCCATCGGCTCGAGCAGGTCGCCGCTGGCGTCGACGAAGCTGGTCGGCGTGAAGGCCGTGGAATAGCTGACGTAGGGTGACACACCGTTGTCGAACAGGTACAGCAGGCCGGCGCGGCCGCTGAACTGGGTATCGTTCAGCTCGCTGGTCGTACCGGCGGTCTCGCTCTCGTTCTCGATGTCGACCCAGTCGTAGCGGCCGCCGAGGGCGAGGCGCCAGTTGCCGAGGGCCATCTGGTCCTGGACGTAGACGCCGGTCTGGCGAAGGTCGTGCTGTTCCTCGGTGGCAGCGTACATCGCCGTGGGTTCGGCACCGTATTCGGGATGAAAGGCATCGAGGGTCGGGAAGGCGCCGGACGGCCAGCTGATATCGTTCTCGCGCTGCTGGTAGTCGGCGCCGACCAGCAGGGTGTGGTCCACGGCACCGCTGCTCAGCTGTGCCTCGAGCTGGTTGTCGAAGGTCCAGGCTTCCATGGACTCCTCGCCGCCGGAGTAGTAGCGGTTGAGTTCGGTGTCGTTGGCCCAGCCGAAGCCGTAGACCTGATCGAGGGTCACGTCGGTATTGAGGTAGAGCAGCTTCTGGCGACCCGTCCAGGCATCGTTGAAGCGGTGTTCCAGGTCGTAGCCGAACAGGCGCTGGGTGCGCTCGAACGTGTCGTAGTCTTCCTCGCCATCGAAGAAAGTGTTGTCGATGTGGCGGCCATTGCGGCTGTCCACCGAGCCTTCATAGGGTACCCCGGAGTGATAGCCGCCCTCCGGATCCTTCTGCAGGTAGGCATGCAGGGTCAGGCTGGTGTCGTCGGTGATGTCCCAGGTCAGCTGGGGCGCGATGGCATAGCGCTCCTCTTCCACGTGGTCGAACTGGGTATCGGCGCTCTCGGCCAGGCCGGTGACGCGATAGGCGACCCGGCGCTCGTCGTCCAGCGGGCCGGTGAGGTCGAAGGCGGCGCTGCGCTGGGCGTTGTTGCCGATACCGAGCTGGATCTGGCCCGAGCGCTCGAACTCCGGGCGCTTGCTGGTCATCGACACCAGACCGCCGGGGGAGGCGCGGCCGTAGAGCACCGAGGCCGGCCCCTTGACCACTTCGATGCTCTCGAGGAAGTACGGATCGATGACCAGCGAGCTGTAGGAGTTGGCGTCTCCCATCAGCTTGAGGCCGTCGAGGAAGGTGTTGCTCAGGCTGCCGTCGGAGAAGCCTCGCAGCACGATGTAGTCGTAGCGGTTGGAGGCGCCGACCTGGTTGGCGTAGACCCCCGGCGTGTAGTTCAGGGCTCGCTGTACCGTTCCGGCGCCCCGTTCCTCCCATTCTTCCCGCTCGATCACCGAGATTGCCTGAGGGGTCTCGTTGATCGGTGTCTCCGTCTTGGTGGCCGCCTGACCGGTGACGGTCACGGTGGAGAGAGTCTCGGTGTTCTGAGACGCGTTCTGGGCCTGGGCGGAGAGAGCGACGCCGGCGGCGGCGAGGGCGATGGCCAGTGCCAAGGGACGTGGGGTCGGCATGCAGAAGTTCCTGTGACGATGATTTGACTCATTGATTAATGAGAATTATTGCTTTTTGTATCGCCGGCTGAGGTATGCGCCGCGCTCACTCATCTATGCGCAGCGCTCAGGTGGCGTTCGTCAGGGAACTCGGCGGGACGCCGTAGCGACGGCGGAAGGCGGTGGCGAAGTTGGTGGCGTGGCGGTAGCCGCAGAAATGGGCGGCCTGCTGCACGCTGAAGCCGCGGCTCAGGTAGTCGTGGGCGAGACCCAGACGGCAGTCGCGCAGGTAGTCGAAGACGCTCATGCCGAAGGCCGCGCGGAACTTGCGGCGCAGGCTGGCGGGGCTCATGGCGGCGAGCTCGGCCAGGGCGCTCAGGCTGTGCTCTGCCGCGGGATCGTCTTCCAGGGCGGCGCGTACCCGTTCGAGGCGCCGCTGTTCCCGTGGCGGCAGGCGTGATGCATTCGCGTCATCGAGCGTGTCCTGCGGCAGGCCGAAGGCCACCAGCTGCAGCCCCAGGCCCTCGAACAGCAGCCGCTGGGCCGGGGCGGGCAGTGGCGTGGTGAGCGCCTGCTCGAGCCCCTGCAGCAGCGAGCTCGGCGGTCGCCAGGCGTGCATCCGCGAGCCGTCGTGGCCGGGCTGCGCCGGGCCCAGTTCGGCCAGCCGTGTCTCGCTGAGGCTCAATGTCAGCGCACGCAGGCGCTGGCCGGCGGGCTGGGTGGCCCGCAGGCCGTGGCGCGCATCGAGGCGCAGGCTCAGCGCCATGCCCGGGGTCAGCGTCAGGGTGCGTCCCTCGAGGCTGACGTCGGCGCAGCCTTCCAGCATCACCACGATCGACAGCGGTGAGGGCGCATGGGAGTGAGAGTCGTAGCGGTGCAGCACCTCCACGTCGGAGGCCACCAGCTCCATGCCCTGGCCCAGCGACAGCTCGCGTACCTCGCCGCGCACCACCGGTTCTTCCTCGCGGGAGGCGAGCGCCGGCACCCGGTAGTCGATGCCGTAGCGCCGCCCGTAGGCCTGCAGGTCGCGGGCGGAGTGCTGGCGCACGCCGGCCGCCGTGCTCACGAAGCCGCCCGTTCGAGTGTCGTTGCCTTCTTCGCCTTGGACGCCTTGCCCTGGCGCCGGCATTCCAGCGGGCAGTTGGCGCAGTAGCCGAGCTCGTCGATCAGATAGCGGATGCAGCACTGTCGCCGGACGCGGCTCGGGGCTTCAGGGGTGGCGGGCTCGACATAGCGCACCGGCTGGTAAAGCGGGTTGCGGCGCCCATCGGGCAGCTGGCGGCTCGTGATCAGGGCTCGGGCGGGCTCGACCGTCCCCGCGGAGGCCATGGGATGGTCGGCGAGGGCGTTGGTGAAGTGTTCGATGTAGTTGCCGGCATTGCTCCAGAACACCTTGGGCGAGGCGCCGCTGATCGAGGCCAGCGCCTCGATCAGCGGCGCCAGGTGGTCGTCGACCAGGGTGGCGAAGCGCGACAGCCCGTCGAGATCACCGAGCGGGCGGCCGGCATGGCGCAGGCTGAAGCCGGCGGTCTGTCCCTCGTCCGTCTGGATCACATGCAGCGTGTCGATCCCCAGGGGCAGGTCGCGTTCCAGCAGCAGGTTGGCCGCCAGGCCATGGGCGGCCAGGCCGGCGAAGTGCCACTTGGACCACAGCGAGGCCACCGCCCGGCGGTCGCCGTGGCCGTACTGGGCGCCGAAGCGCGTGAACAGCGCCTCCAGCCTGGCTGGGTCGAGAAGGCGATGTGCGGGGAGGGTGTCCGCGCCGGGAGTGGCCTCGACGCGAGGCGGCGTCAGGAAGTCGAGGGGGCCGAGATAAAGCTGCGACAGCGCGAGGGTCATGGCGCATTCACCGGAAGAAGCGTTCGGGCATGGTAGATCAAATGGGAATCGTTATCAAAGTGACGCACTGTCAGATCGCCGGCGCGGTCAGCCGGTCGCGACAGTGCGAGATGGCTTGTCTGACGTAGCGCCCTGCCATGCGCTCCGAGACGCCGAGGCGACGGCCGATCTCGGCCTGGGAAAGCCCTTCCAGTCGATGCCAGACCAGTGCCTGGCGCAGGTGCGGTGGCAGGCCCGCCATGGCGCGCTCGAGGCCGCGACGGCACAGCCGGCGCTCGGCGGCGGCCTCGGGGTCCGAATAGCTGGCGGCATGGGGGCAGGCCAGACACGCGATGTCATCGTCCTCCGTCGGCCGGTCGCCGGGGCGTGCCTGGCGGCGGCGATGATGGTCGATGAGCAGGTTGCGGGCGATGCGGAACAGGTAGGCACGGGGCTGTTCCAGTCGCGTGTCGGACGCGTTGGCGTCGAGTTGCTGCCGGCCGAGGCGCAGGAACACCTCCTGACACAGATCGTCGGCCAGGTCGGGGCAGGGCAGCTGGTGTCTGAGAAAGGCGGTGATGTCCCGGGCGTGGGCGCGGAACAGGGTGTCGAGGGTCGGGGAATCCATTCGTGGAACGCTCCGTACGTTGTGCCGGAACGGCGATTCTATTCAATAATGATTATTATTATCAAATATAATCGCCCAGGAACGAGGGTCCTGGGCGAAGCGTGTGCTCGCTGACGTCAGGCCGAGCATGATGCGCGGCGATACCGAGCGATCAGCTCGGCGTGGCCTCGGTCTCCTCACGGGCTCTCTCACGACTTCCCTCACGATCTTCCTCACGCGCCGTGGCGGCGGGGCGGTAGGGGGCGATCGGGTTGTCGAGGGTACCGGCGAACTGCAGGTTCTTGGCCGGATCGGCCAGGTCGATCATCTGCTGGTGGTTGTTGAGCTGAAGCCGGTTCAGGCAGGAGCGGGTGAACTCCGGGGCGAACAGGTCGTGACGGGCGAACTTGTCGGCGAACTCGGGATGGTCCCGCTGGTAGTCGATCACGCAGTCGGCCACCAGCGCCCAGAAGCGCGACTCGGTGATGTCGCCCTGTTCGACGAGGATCGACGACATGAAGCGCAGGAAGCAGTCGAAGACGTCGGTGAAGATCGACAGCACCTTGAGCGGCTCCGGCACGTCCACGGCGATGCGGGCGATGGCCTCGGGCAGCTCGGCCTCGACGTTCATGATGCCGATCTCTTCGGCGATGTCCTTCATGATCGCGCGTACCGGCACGCCGTCCTCGAGCTGCAGGATCAGGTTCTCGCCGTGGGGCATGAACACCAGGTCGTAGGCGAAGAAGCAGTGCAGCAGCGGGCGGAAGTAGGCCCGCAGGTAGCGCGACAGCCAGTCCTCGGTGGCGAGGCCCGAGCGTGCGATCAACCGCGGCAGCAGCGCCCGCTCGTCGCCGTCGACGTGGAGCAGGGCGGCCATGGTCATCAGCCGTTGGCCGTTCTGCTGATAGTGCACCGGGCTCTCGCGCCACAGGCAGGCGAGCATCTTCTTGTAGGCGCTGTAGGTGTCGAAGGCCGGCTCGACGGCGTCGCGGCGAACGCCGATGGCGGCCTCCTCGCGCAGCACCGTGAAGCCCTGGGCACGCAGTTCCGGGTCGCCGTCGACCAGGCGCTTGATCCAGTCGTTGATCGCCGGCGTGGCGCGCATGTAGCTCGGCGAGAGGCCGCGCATGAAGCCCATGTTGAGGATCGACAGCGCGGTCTTCACGTAGCGCCGGCTCGGCTGGCTGGTATTGAACCAGGTGCGGATCGACTGCTGGGCGCGGTACTGGTCGCTGCCGTAGCCCAGGCAGACGATGCGGCGGCGGGCCACCTCGCCGGCGAAGGTGATGGCCAGCTTGTGGAACCACTGCCAGGGATGCGCCGGCATCAGCAGGTAGTCGGCGGGATCGAGCCCGCGTTCCTCGAGGCGGCGGTGGAAGTCGCCCAGCGTCGCCTCGCCGAGTTCGTCACGCAGCAGGGCCTCGTAGTCGAGCCCCTCGATGGCGCTGTAGTGGGCGTCCTCGCGGTGCACGGCGAGCCACACCAGGGTGATCGGCGCGGCGGCCTCCGGGGCATAGGCGTGATAGTCCACGGCGTCGAAGCCCATGCGGCCGTTGTTGGCCACGAACACCGGATGGCCCTCGGTCATGGCGGCCTCCAGGGTCTGGAAGTCGGCGTCGACCAGGCCGGCGGCGTCCGGGCGGGTGTCGTCGAGCTTGTAGGCGCCGCCGAACAGGGTGCTCGCCACTTCCTCCAGATAGAGCGGCAGCATCGCCTCGCCGATGCCGAGCGGGCCGCGGAACTCGAGGATGAACTGCTGGGCGTCGAGCTCGGCGGGGGCGCCGTCGACGCGCTTCTCCAGCGAGTCGAGCTCGATCGCCCAGTGATCCAGCGCCCGGCGCCGGGCGCGGAAGCGGTACTCGATGCCGCCCTCGGGGGCGCTCAGCCGATAGTCGGCGGCCTCGTCGTCGCCTGTCGTGTCGGCGTTCACGGCCTCGGGGGCCAGCAGCCGCTCGTGGCCGAACTCGGCGATCGCCTTGCGGATCAGCCAGCGGTTGGCCCGGGCCCAGAGCTCGGGGCGCAGGTGGCCGGCGGTACGGGCCGGATCGGTGGCGAGGGCCGGATCCAGGCGCGGGCTCTGCCGGCTCACCGCCGCGGCGAAGCCCTGGCGATCGCAGAAGGCCAGGTGGGCGGTCTTGTCCTCGAGCTCGACCTCGCGGTCGTAGACGAAGCCGACCCGACGGTTGAGCGGATGAATCTGGCGGTTATTGACGTCCGGCTCCACCACGATGCGACGAGTCGCCGGATCCTCGAACATGAAGGCCAGGATGGCGGTGATCACCTGGGTGCTGAAGCCGGACAGCGGCGACTCGGCCGGGGCCACCAGGAAGTGCATGCCGCGGTCGCCCTCGGCGACGTCATAGTGGCGGCCGATGGGGTCGTGGCGCGGGTCGTAGCATTCGACCAGGAAGGCCGGCCGGCCGTCGAACAGCCCCAGGTAGCCCTGGGCGTGCTCGCTCTCCTGGAGCTCACGATAGAAGGCCTGCACGCGCTCGGGCGAGTGGCCCTGCATGCCCCAGAAGCGGGCGCGTGGCGCGGTGACCCACTCGTGGATCAGCGCCACGTCCTCGGGCAGGTGTAGCGGGCGCAGCGAGAAGGTGCCGAGCCCCTGGGCGTGGCGCGAAAAGAGGGGTTTCGTGGTCGGCGTCGGTTGGAACAGGGTCATGGATCAGGTCCTTGCAGAAACGGAATCGGATGGCGCGGCCGGGCGCGTCTCGGCGCCGACCAGCAGCCGCCGGTAGGCCAGGGCGCACAGCGCCAGGCCCGTCGCGGCGATGAGGAAGGGGGCGGTCAGCCCGAAGGCCTCGACCAGGCGGCCGGCGCCCCAGGAGGCGACGAGCACGCCGAGGCCCTGGAAGACGTGGACCTTGCTGAAGTCGCTGGCGTAGCGGTCGGGCGTACTGAGCTGGAACAGGCGCAGCTCCAGGCGCACGGTAATGCGGAACAGCGCCCAGCCGAACAGCACCCGGCCGGCCAGGATGGCGGTGACCTCGCCGCTGGCCTGCAGCAGCAGGCCGACGAGACCGATGGCCAGCGGCAGCAGGATGGCCTGGCCGGCGGGGCGGCGCGCGAGCAGGTCGAGCGCCAGCAGGGCCACCGCCACGGCGCCGGGAATGGCGAACACCGCGCCCGCCAGCACCTCGCCGGGCAGCCCGGAGGCCAGCTCCCAGTAGCGGGCGAAGAACGGCCGCGCTAGGTAGGCGCTGAAGGTGAATAGCAGCATCACCAGGCCCAGGCGCAGGATGGCGCCGCTGGAGGCCGGCGCCCGCTCGGTGGCGGGGGCCGCATGGGGTGTAGAGTGAGGCGCGCGGCCGCGGCGGATCAGCCAGGCGCAGACCGCGACCTGCAGGGCGTCGCCCACCGCCATCACGCGGAACACCTGGGCCGCGGCCCAGTGCTCCAGCACCAGGCCGCCGACCATAGCGCCGAGGATGCCGCCGGCGTGCACTACCACCGAGAGAGTGCCGATCAGGGTCGCGTGGCGATCCTGGGGTTCGAAGTGCATCAGGTAGGGGTAGACCAGCAGGTAGCTGGCCTTGGCCACCAGCATCGCCAGCGACAGGCCCCAGAACCACGGCAGCGAGGTGACCACGGCGCAGGAGAGGCTGAGCCCGCCCGCCACCAGCTGGGTGACCAGCAGCAGCGGCAGGGTGCCGACCCGGCGCGCCAGGCGCGCCCAGCCGGGCAGCGCCACCAGTACCACCAGGCAGCTCATCGCCAGGTAGGTGCCGACGTGGGACGGGTCCGTCACGCCGAAGCGCGCGGCGAAGAACTGCGGGTAGAAGGGCAGCAGCATGGCATCGCTGATCACCGCCACCGCGGTCACCGCCACCAGCCAGGGCGTCGGGGTCATGCCGGCTCCGTGCGCTCGGGTTCGAAGACCGCCTCGTCGGGCGCGCCGAAGCGCTGATAGGCGATGCGTCGCTCCACCGGGTAGATCTCTTTCCCGGTCATGGCGCGGATCAGGCAGGCGTTGCGATAGGGGCCCATGCCCAGGTCCGGCGCCGCCAGGCTATGGGTGTGCAGCTCGGCGTTCTGCACGAACAGCTGGCCCTTGCCGCCGTCGATGTCGTAGAAGCGGCCCACCGCGAAGCGCCCCGCCTCGTCGAAGGCGATGCGCGAGGCGATCGGTGCCAGGAAGTCCGGCATGTGGTAGCGGTAGCCGGTGGCCATGACCAGCGCCTGGGTGCGATGGCGATAGTGGCGCTGCTGCTCGGTGTGCCACAGGGTCAGGTCGTACTCGCCGCGCTCGGCATCGAAACGGCAGGTCTCGAGGCGGGCGTTGGTGAACAGCTCCGAGCGCACCTCGCCGATCAGCTCCTTGGCGTAGCGCAGGTCGTAGATGTCGTTGATCAGGTCCTCGTTGATGCCCTTGTAGAGGCCCTTCTGCTCCTGCGTCAGCACGTTGCGCGTCTCTTCCGGCAGGCCGTGGAAGTAGTCGATGTAGTCCGGCGAGGTCATCTCCAGGGTCAGCTTGGTGTATTCCAGCGGGAAGAAGCGCGGCGAGCGGGTGATCCAGTCGAGCCGGTAGCCGAAGCGGTCGATGTCGGCGAGCAGGTCGCGGTAGATCTCGGCCGCGCTCTGGCCGCTGCCGACCACGGTGATCGCCGGCTGGCGCTGCAGCTCGGCCTTGTGCGCGAGGTACTCGCCGGAGTGCACCGGGCGTGGCTCGACGTCGCGGCAGCCCTCGGGCAGCCATGGCGTGGTGCCGGTGCCGAGCACCAGGTGGCGGGCCAGGTACTCGCGGGCCTCGCCGTTCCCGGTGTCGCGGCAGCTTACGCGGTAGAGGCCGCTGGCGTCCTCGAACTCCACCCGCTCCACCTCGGTGGAGAAGCGCACGCTGTCGAGCTGTGCCACCGCCCACTGGCAGTAGCGGTTGTACTCGTTGCGCAGCAGGAAGAAGCTCTCGCGGATGTAGAAGTTGTAGAGCCGGCCCTGCTGCTTCAGGTAGTTGAGCACGCTGAAGCGGCTGGTGGGGTCGGCCATGGTCACCAGGTCGGCGAGGAAGGGCGTCTGCAGGGTGGCATCCTCCAGCAGCATGCCGGGGTGCCAGTCAAAGCCGTCGCGGCGTTCGAGGAACAGGCCGTCGAGCTCCTCGATGGGGTCGGTCAGGCAGGCCAGCCCGAGGTTGAAGGGCCCGAGGCCGACGGCGATGAAGTCGTGAACGTGCTGGGTCATGGGGCAATCTCGCGAGTGTCAGGAGGCGGCGGCATGCGCCGGGGAGGTGGCGGCGCCGTCGCACCAGGCACGGCCGTGGGCGACGATGCGCTCGACGATGGCGGTGAGGTCGTCGACGCGGGTCTCCGGGTTGAGCAGGGTGAACTTCAGGTAGCGACGGCCATTGACCCGGGTGGCGGCGATCACTCCCTCGCCGTGGCGCGACAGCGCGGTACGCACGTTGGCGTTGAGGGCGTCCAGCGACGCATCGTCCAGGTCGATGTCCTCGGGCCGGTAGCGGAACACCAGGGTGCTGAGCGGCGGGTCGAGCAGCACCTCGATGTCCGGCCGGGCGGACAGCCGCGCGTGGGCCTCGCCGGCCAGGTCCATGACCCGCTCGAGCATCTCGCCCAGGGCGTCGGCGCCCATGATGCGCAGCGTCATCCACAGCTTGAGGGCGTCGAAGCGCTTGGTGGTCTGCAGGCTCTTGTTGACCTGGTCCGGGGTGCCGGCCAGCGCCTGGCTCTCGGGGTTCAGGTAGTCGGCGTGATGGGTGACGTGGCGCAGGTCGCAGCCGCGGCGCACCAGGAAGGCGCTGCAGCTCACCGGCTGGAAGAAGGTCTTGTGGTAGTCGACGGTGACCGAGTCGGCGTGCTCGATGCCGGCCAGGCGGTGGCGCTCGCGGCGCGAGCACAGCAGGCCTCCGCCATAGGCGGCGTCGACGTGCAGCCAGATACCGTGCTCGCGGCACAGCGCGGCGATCTCCTCGAGCGGGTCGATGCTGCCGAAGTCGGTGGTACCGGCGGTGGCCACTACCGCGATCGGGATCAGGTCCAGGGCGATGCACTCCTCGAGGCGCGCCTTGAGCGCCTGCGGGTCCATGCGGTAGTCCGCGTCGGTGGCCACCGGCATCACCGCCTGGTAGCCGAGCCCGAGGATCGCCGCCGACTTCTGCAGGCTGAAGTGGCTGAGCTCGGAGCCGAGGATGCGCAGCCGCTGATGGTCCGCCGGCAGGCCCTGCTGCTTGTTGCCGCCGGGGCGGTCCTGGCGGGCGCCGTGATGGTCGCGGGCGATCATCAGCGCCATCAGGTTCGACTGGGTACCGCCGCTGGTGAATACGCCGTCGGCGTCCTGGCCCAGGCCGATGCGCTCGGCCGTCCAGTCGATCAGCGACTGCTCGATGAAGGTGCCGCCGGCGCTCTGGTCCCAGGTGTCCAGCGAGGAGTTGATCGGCGCCAGGATCGCCTCGGCGAGCACGCCCGGCAGCACCACGGGGCAGTTCAGGTGGGCCACGTAGCGCGGATGATGGAAGTAGACGGCGTCGTCCAGATAGACGTGCTCCAGCTCCTCCAGGGCCGGGCGCAGCTCGCCGAGCGGCGCGTCGAGATCGATGGCCTCGAAGCGGCCGCGCAGCTCCTCGGGCCGGGCGCCGGTGAAGGGCCGCTCGACCTCGGCGACCTTGCGCCGCACCAGGTCGATGCAGCGGGTCGCCTGCTGCCAGTAGGCCTCGGCGTGCCGGGAGTTGAACAGCTGATGGGATGCCAGCGGGGCGGGCTCGGTACCGAGCCGCGGCCCGGGCGCTTCAATCCGTGATGTCATGGGCACCTCGTTCTTTCTGCCTGGCCGGGCCCACATGGCCCGGCGCCTGATGCCTCGCGAGCACGAGACGATGCTCCCTTGCGAATAAAAATCTTTATCATTATTTGGCGTGTGCAGGAGGGCTGACGCAGGCGAGGCGCAGAACTGAACCGCGACGACGACATTATTTCTGACGACCGGGGGACGCCGTCACGCTGCGGCGAGGGAGTGGCGCAGGCTGAAGGCAGCAGGAGCACCGCTTGCTGCGTGAAGAGCGCGGTCTGTCAGGGAGTTAGCGAGAGGAAGGGGCAAGAGGTGCTGGGGGTAGCGGCGATGCCTCTGGCCTCGGCCAGCGGCTTTCGCTATCATACGCAGCCGCTGTAAGGGCCTGTAGCTCAATTGGTTAGAGCAGAGAACTCATAATTCTTTGGTTTCCGGTTCAAGTCCGGGCGGGCCCACCAGAAAACAGATAATTACGCACGTTTTCTGCCCTCCTTACGCAGCTTCCTGCCGCAACTGTCTACATACTGTCTACAGCTCGCTTTTCCGGCATTCCCGCCGCAATGTTCGCTTGGCTTACAGCCGATGTGGTCGATCTCTTACATCCGAATAGCCACCTCCCGAGTAGCTTGAAGCCATTACGGGGAGGGGCAGATGACTACCATTACAATTGAGCCAGAACCCATCCATGGCGGATGGATCATGCTCTGTAGCTGTGGGAGCACGGAGATTCTGCTGGACCAGGGCAAAGACTGGAACGCTTTTCAGGTCGCACAGCTTTCGGGAACGCTCTATCGGGTCACATGCCTCTCATGCGGAACTATCTCCGAGCTTTACCAGGCAAGGAATGGAGAAGGGCAAGAAGATGCCCATCAACTCACAGACCGGGTGCCGCAGGACCGTATCTGACTGCTTCGCTGAGATGATCCGGTGACAGGTGCGCATAGCGCATGGTCATCTGGATCGACTGGTGGCCCAGGATCTTCTGTAGCGTGAGCAGGTTGCCGCCGTTCATCATGAAATGGCTTGCGAAGGTGTGCCGCAGGACGTGGGTTCGCTGGCCACGGGGTAGCTCGATGCCGCTGCGATCCAAGGCGCGAGTGAAAGCCAGGTAGGCGTCCTTGGCGAAAAGCCTTCCCATTTTAGGGCCATGCTCGAGGAGCTTCTGGTAGAGATCCTGGCTGACAGGCACTGTCCTGGTTCGGCCATTTTTGGTGTTGGCGAAGGTGATGCGCTGCTGCCGGACGTACTCGACTCGGAGGGTCTGGGCTTCGCTCCAGCGGGCGCCGGTGGTCAGACAGATGGAGGCGATCAACACCACGTGAGGGTTCCGGGACTGGCGTAGTTCGTGAAAGAGTGCGTCGATCTGTTCCGGCGTCAGGTATGACGGGGCGCGCTCGGGAATCCGCAGGGCCTTGAGCTTGGCGAAGGGGTTATCGCCTTTCCACTCGTCCATGCGGATTGCGTAGTTGAACACGGCCCGCAGGTAGCTGATGTCATGGTTGACGGTGTTCGGCGATAGCCCTTGTTCCAGGCGCTGTTGGCGGAATCTGGCGGCGTCGGAGGGGGTGATGCTGCTGGCGATGGGGTTGCCCATCTGGTCGGCGAGCTGACGCAGCTTGTTCAGCCGCGAGTGAGTGTCGCGCAGGGTGGAGCCGTGCATGTCGTACCAGTATTGGACGAGATCCAGGAGCCGGCGGCGATCCCGTTTAGGCGGCATGTAGGGCTCGCCCATGGCCGCTTTTCCCTTCACGTAGTCCTCGAAGCGCTTGGCTTCGCCCTTCGACTTGAGGATCTTCCGCACACGCTTGCCGTAGCGACCCTCGGGCCACACGTCGACCTGCCAGCCGGTGGGGACTTTCTTGATGCTCATGCCGCCCTCCCTAGCAATCGTCTCTCGATGAGCTTCTGTTCGACCAGCTGCCGGAAGGCACCGGCCTGGATGCCGCGACGGCGGTAGTAGTGCTCGAGGTCCTGCCACATGCCGGAGTCCTTGAGGTATTCGATGGCCTGACGGGTGGTGTAGCCCTGGCGGGCGTAGATGGAGATCAGGTTGCCGAAGGCGAGGCAGACGTTCTTCTCGTTGCCCAGCCCGGGTTCCTTGCGGGCGCGCTTGTACATGAACGCGGGTTCATGGGCGTAGAAGCGCGGGTCGTCCTGGAAGCACTGCCATGCGGGGTCGATCAGGTCGCGGGAGTGATCCAGGCGGTAGCTCTGCAAGGCGCTGCGCCAGATCCCGGTGAGGTGGGGCACGGTGTCGGTGAAACGCTGGAAGCCGTGGGCCTCGTCCAGGACCTCGCCGGTGTCGACGTTGCACGGGATCCCGCGGGCGAACTCGGCCAGCACCGACTGATGAAAGCGCATCTCGATGCGCCAGACGTCGCGCTCGGGGTCGTAGACCGGGGCGAGGTCGTCGTCGGTGGCGTTGCGCCAGATCCCTTGCCAGAAGTGCAGCTTGTCGCGGTGGTGAGCTTCCCTGGTCTTGTTGTAGATCGCGCACTGGAGCGCCCCGGCAGTGCCGAACATGAGCGTTTCAGTCCGGCCGTAGCTGGTGGCGATGTTGCCGTGATCGAAGCTCAGGGTGTCGATACCGTCGATCTTCATGACCTTCTTCGAGCGGGTGACGAAGCGCTCCATGAAGTCCTTGGGCGGTTCCCATCCCTGGACGTCCAGGGCGAGATGAACGGCGCAGCCGGCCGATTCGACATGATCGAGTAGGCCGAACGCGATCAGATCCATGAATTTCTGCGCGTCCTCGGGGCTGCGTTCGTGCAGGTAGTGGGGCGATAGCTCGATCTTGAGGTGCGTGCCGATGTTCTCGGTCTTCACGTGCCGGGCCTGGAAGAACACGATCACGCCGAGGTCGTTGTTCTGCAGGCGGTAGCGGAAGCCCGAGCCGGACGCACCGGCCCCGATGGCCCAGGTGTGGCCCCAGAGGTCGATGGTGGCCCCGCGTCCCTCCTGATAGACGGAGATGATCTTGTCGAACTGGGGCAGATAGGGCAGCCCCCGGTAGAGCTGTCGAACCGTGTCGACGCCTGCGTGAAGGAGGTGGACCTGGCTGAGGTTCACCTGTCCCTTTCCGCTGATCAGCAGGGAGCCCGTGGCGTCCTGCTGCCCCATCGCCAGCGATTCCCTCGAGTAGCGTTCCCAACGTTCCATTTTGAAAACCACCTATTAGTCGTTATTGGCAGGTTTCGACACGCTTCGGTGTCATTCTGCGAGACGTGTTACAGGGGTGGTCTCGCCGGGCCGCGCGTGCGGCGCGGGGATGCGGGCGCAAGCGTCCTCTCCCGCGGCGCACGCTCGGCCCGGGAATCACGCCAGCCACCGGAGTAGCCATATGCCCCCCAGGTGCGCCGGGTAGAACCAGCGCGTAAGCCAGCGCGGCAGGTGAATCGGCGGTACGTGAGTGCTTACGAGGGCGAGCAGCAGACACACGCCCAGGAACGCCGAGACGCCGGACAGGCTCAAGCCGTACTGGGCCAGCGGCCAGCCGATCAGCGGGACGATCCAGGTGATCGGATGGCGGATGGCCAGCATGAAGGCGAGGATCAGCCCCAGGGCGAGCGGGCCGTATTCGACGTGGAACGTGGCGATCGCCAGCGCGGCGCCAATCAGTAATGCCCATGGGTCACGGTGCCGGTGATAGGCGGCGAGGTAGGCGGCGGCCGCGAGCGTGAAGCAGATGTTGCCCAGGGGCTGGCCATGCAGGGCCATGAACGGCAGTTGGGCGAGCAATGCGATGGTGAGTATTCGGTCGGCGTAGCGGCGCGCGTCGGCCGTGTGCAGGGCGTGCCACGCGACCATGAAACAGAACAGCGGCAGGGCGACCCGGCCCAGGGTAACGCGCAGGATCGGGGAGACGTCGCCGGCCGGGAGCCACAGGCTGACGTGGTCGATGGCCATGGTGACGATGGCGATGCCCTGGACGAGCGGCAGCCAGCCAGGGATGACGCGGGCGGCGGCAGCCGGGGCGGCGATGGCGGTGGTGTTCATAGCTTCAGCACCTCCACGTCGTACGGCAGACCCAGTTCCATGGCGTTGAGGCAGTCGGGGGTGGTGGTGCGGATCGGCTTCCCGTCCTGGTCGTAGAGCTGGCAGTAGTCGTCCTGTCGCAAGCCGCCATAGGCGGTGACCGTGTCCGGTGGCGCGACGGGGGCGGTCGAAACGGGCGATTCGGCAGGCGCGGTGTCCTCGGGCTCCGCTTGACCGTCGACGCCCAGGAAGCCCGTCACCGAGTTGGCGGCATAGACCACGGCGCCGGCGGAGCCGAGGAACACGAAGGGGGCAATGATCAGGATGCGCGGCAGGCGGCGGGTGCCGGTGTGGATCGACGCCGAGGTGTATTCGGCGAAGACCTCCTTGGGGTGCTTCCAGACCGACACTTCACAGTCGGCGTCGCCCTTGTGGGCCATGGGGTTGGTGTGACACACGCCCTCGAAGCGGTAGACCAGGGCGCCGCCCATCTTGCCGCGCCGCATCAGGTGCTCGTGGACTTCGACCAGGGCGCGGACATCGCTGGTGACCTGGGACGGGTTCTGGCAGGTGAGGATGAAGTCGATGCCGCGATGGCGGTGGGTTTCCAGTTCGGCGATCTCGGCGGGCGGTGTGCCGGTGTTGCGGTAGCGGCGCCATCGTTGCTGGCACTCGTCCAGGACGATGACCGAGCCGTCGGGGCAGTCCATCCATTCGTCGGGGATCGGGGCGGCCCGATTCCAGCCGTTGATGTTGGAGAACACCGGGCGGTCGGGGTGCTCGTCCATGAGCTTGAGCGTCATCCAGATGGCGCGCAGTGTCTTGCCGGCGCCGGGTACGGCGGTGATCAGGTGCAGGGACATGTCACTTGCCTCCGGTGATGGCGGCGCTGGGCTTGAGGCTCCAGGCGTTCATGGTCGCGCGGAGCATCAGCGCGGCGCCGATGGACGAGAGGCCGACGTTGAAGCCGGCGAGCTGGACGAACCACAGCACCTGGCCGGACTGGCCGAGGTAGGACGAGGCCTGGGACAGCAGGCCGTTGATGAGGGCGGTGCCGATGGTGGTGAAGACGACGAGGCCGGCGACGCGGGCGATCAGCGAGCTGACCAGATAGGTGGCGAAGCCGGACAGGATGCTGACGATGATGGCGGGCATGATCAGTTCCCCCTGAGCACGATGTAGAGCGAGAGGATCATGCAGACCCCGATGACGGCCCCGCGCAGCATGCCGGCGACATCGCAGGCCGGCTGCCAGTCGAGGGTGATGGAGCCGCCGAAGGGCACCGAGATCTGCGTGGCACCGGGGCAGCTACCGCCGCCGAGACCGATGCTGTAACTGGGCAGCGAGTCGATGGTCTCGACCTGCCATTCGGGGTCGACGTCGGGAAACGGCGGGATCGGCTGTTCCCAGTCCTCGCGGTTCTGGTCCTCGGCGCTGTGGCCGTCGGTGCCGGCGTCGGAGTAGGGCGGGTTATCGCCCCGGGATTGGGCACGGATGTTCTCGCCACGCCGGCCCACGGCGGTGGCGATCTCGGGGGCGATGTTCTGGGACTGGGTGGGCACGACGGCGGATTCGGGCCCGGGAAGGACGCTGATGGCCTCTTGCCATTCGGGGATATCGTCCTGGGAGTTCACCAGCTCATCGAGCAGCGACGGGGCAATGTGCTCATCGAGCGCGGGATAGTCCTCGTCCTCGGCGGGCCGATGGCCGCCCTCCGGGGACACATCCGGCATGTTCGGGGAACGGCTCGGCGCATACTCGACCTTTTGATCCCGATACCCCGTACCGCCGGTGGAGGTCTTGCCCTTCACCCTCACCCAGAACTGGGAATCCGATCTGCCGATGATCTTGTAGAAGCCACAGCTCGTTAACGGCCGACAGGCGCGCTCGACGGCCGCCTGGGACGCCGCATAGGCCGAGGGATAGTACGAATAGCCCCCGGTATCGTAATGCCGAAAGGAGCCGGGATAGTCCGATGCCGGATAGTCGTCGACCAACTGACTCGCGCCATCCGCCGAGTCATCCGGCACCAGAATCTCGTTGTTCTCCGACAGGATGAAGCCCGCCGCCAGGATCGCCGCTTGCAGACCGGGATGCATGACCCCACGCCCCAGCGCTGCCAGGGCACCACGGCGCAGGGTGGCGGCCGCGACGGGGACCTTCTGCGTCCAGTAAATCCGCGAATGCACATTGGCCGGCTTGGTGTTGGCGGCGACACGGGCAAGGATGTCGTCGCCTTGGCGGCCCGCCGCCGCGATGCTGGACACGCGGGTCTGACCGGACGCCGATTGGGCTAGTGATGGAACAGGAGCCAGAAGGCCCCCAATAAGGCCAGCAATACCAACATACCGGGCGAGAGTTCGAGCATGGGTCATGGCCTCGGTCCTGAATCGAAAAGGGCCCCCGAAGGGGCCCGGGGTGGGCGGAGTGTGCGGCGCCGATCAGCGCAGCACGCGGCGGATCAGGGTGAAGACCAGGATGCCGGCCAGCACGCCGAGCACGGCGACCCCCACGGCGTTCACCGGCCCGGAAGCGCTCTGGATGGTGCTGACCAGGGAACCGGTGTCGATGCCGCCGCCTTCGGTGGCCAGGGCGGAGCCGGAGACCAGGGCGACGGGGATCAGGGCGATGCGGCGGACCTTCTTGGAGATGAAGCGGGTCATGGCAGTTACCTCATATGCGCGTGGAGAGATTGGGCGAGAGCCCGAATGGCCCAGGCGGCGGCCCAGACCAGTCCGATGGCGAGGGCGACGGTGACGGCGTCCTCGCCACTCAGCCAAGGCTGGGTACCAGCCTCGACGAGTTCGACGGCGTCGACCCACTCAAGTGGCCCGGTGCAGGCGCCGATATCGGGGTCGAACGTCGGGCAGACCTGCACCTTCATGACTTGGCGGCCTGCTTGGTGTCAGCGGGGGCGGCCTGGGGATGGCCGCTGGCGGTGGGTTGGCGCACGGCGATGGCGTGCATCGTCATCTTGCCCTGGGAGGTGCGCATCTCGGCGTCGATCTCGAGGTTGCAGGGCATCTTGTCGGCCAGCGGACGGAGCTGGTCGAGGATCTCGTAGGGGGCGGAGATGGTGGCGACCTCGAAGCCCACGCGGTTGTCGTTGCCGGCGTCGGCCTCGTTCATGAGCGTGAGCTTGGCGCCCTTGACGCCGTTGTCCATGGAATAGCGCATGGCGCCGATCACGCGGGCTTGGATGGTGTTGATCATGGCTGTGTCCTTCCTGTTGTGGCGGCTTGGCTGATGCGCTGTTCGCAGTGTTCAGCGAGAGCCGCTAGCTCGGTGGTGAAGGGAGAGTCGCCGTCGATCTCCCGTTGCTGGTACTCGGCTTGGCGATACAGGAGCGCGGCCTTGCCGACGTCCCGGCCGTGGAGGCAGCGGCAGGCCCGCTCCCTCAAGGCTCGGGGCTCCGGGCAGGGGGTTCCCTGCCGCGCCACCCTGCCCCTCGGTCGATCCGCACGGCAGTCGACGCCGTGGCCTCCGTCAAGGGCGCTCGCTGCGCTCGCCCCCTTGCCCTTGACGGGGCCCCGGACGCCGACTCGGGGCGCCGTGCGACCGATGGGCGACGGGTGACGGGCAGGGGACTTCATGAGTTGGCCCCAGAGCCTTGGGAGGCGGGCCGTTCGGTGCCCTGGCCGAGCGCCGAGAGGTCGCCGCGCTCCAGGCGGGCCAAGCCGTCCTGGATGAGCAGTTCGCCCAGGCCGGAGGGGGTGACGTGGTGCGTGCCGGCCTGGACGAGGTAGCGGCCGTATTCGGCGGCGTCCAGGAACACGCGGATCGGCTGTTTCTTGCCGGTGGCAGTGGCCGTACTCATGGGGTGTTCCTCGGTCAGTGGATCAACAGGCACTAACGCCCTTCGGTTGTTGGGCCCGCGACTCGAATGAATCGGAGATTCATCCTCGCTTGGGCCGGGGAAGGGGCCTTAGGGCGGTGTGTCACACCAGGGGCGAACCCCCGGTGGTGCAGAAAGCGGCGACGCGTCAAAAAAGGTGGCCCGCTCGGTCGCCCCGAAGGTGGGACGGGGCAGGGGGAGCGGAGCGACGTTGCAGGCCAAAAGCGCAGGGACGCGACGGGAAACCGGGGTGAAGCAGGGGCGCTCAGGGGCCGAGTCAGCGGCCGGGGCGTCGGCCAGGGTGTAGGCGCCGAAGCCGAGGTAGAACTCCTCGTAGAAGGCTTCATAGAGGTGAACAACGACGCCCTTGGCGGCGTCCATGCTGGCGAAGCCTTGCAGGGAAATAGTGCCGCCGTGCTGCGGCAGGCGAACGGTAACGCCGGGGATCGCCAGGCCGTCGAGCTGGTCGGCGGTGATGCGCTCGCCGAGCGTGACGTCCCAGCCCAGCAGGTCGGAGCCGTAGATGAAGCCGACGTCATGGCCAGACAGGGTCATCTGACGGGACTCGTCGTCGAGGTCGACGGGTTCCTGGTAGTTGGGAGCGTCGAAGACGAAGTCGACGAAGGTGCAGGTGGTCGAGGTGCGCGGCTCGTCGAAGCGGATGTCGAAGCTCATGACCAGTCCTCCTGGGTGAGGCACTGGGCCTGGAGGAGGGCCACGTTGACCATGCGGTACCGGCCGACTTTCACGGCGGGCAGGTGGCCGTTGCGAATCTGGCCGTAGACGACCCCTTGTTCGAGGCCGGAGAGCTCGGCGAAACGCTCGATGGTCATCAGAGGCACGTGGGCCGGGACCTGGGGCGCTTGAGGTTGTTCCATCGTCGTCACCTGCCTTTGGTTGGCTGTGTTAGGCTTCAGTCAGTAGTCAAAGCTGAGGGTATCCATATCTAGATACCGTATCTAAATTTGAATATATCCGGATATAAATTCATGTCAAGCGACCTTGGCAAAAAAGTTCGTGAGATCCGTGAAGCCGAGGGGCTAGGGCGGCAGGCTTTTTGTGACCTAATTGGCGTCCCAAAACAGACGCTTATAAACGTGGAGACAGGCAGGAGTAGCCCCTCAGGGAAGCTTCTGGCTGAGGTGAGCAAGTGCTTTAGCAAGTACACGCTTTGGCTGATGACGGATCAGGCCGATGAGACGTGTGGGCAGATCAGCCCGGAGATAGAGAAGGCACGGAAGACGCTCAAGCAGACAGGGACGGATACCGACTAGCCGGAAAGGCAGCGGCAAGGTGGTACCAGGGCGGCAGGCTCCAGGGATAGGAGGTCGGCCTTGAGCATCGCAGGGAAACGCGAAAAAGTGGTGATGGGTATAACAGGAAAACAAGCCTCGCCCGTTTATGAAGGCGAGGCTTGAGGCTATTTAGAGAAGCTCAACGTTCTTACAGACTAAGCCTGTGTAATTAAAGCCAATATTGAAAGATATTTCATCTCCTACAGAAAGAACCTCCCACATGTCATCTGGAACTGAATCTTCATGCACAAATGCTTCAACTGAAAAACCATCAGGTTTGACAAAGCCATAAGATGCGCTTCTCCGGTTGATTCGACCGCGAACTTTCTTTGGAGCTAAAGCCCCCCCAGCATAGTCTCTAACTTTATGACGCATTTCATGACTTACACGAGAGGTTCTTAAGCTATCAAATATTTGTTTTGCAATCTCACGAACTTTGCTTTCGTCTGACTCTATGGCATAACGAGCATACCAGAACTGCGCTTGATAATTTTTGTCGCCAGGTGTAAAGCCCCTTCTGTAGTAAAAAGCCAAAGTTTTCCCAGTCTCTTCACCGGTTGAACGTAGTAGCTCACCCATTGCGAAGTTGAGTTTGTGATCAGACCTTCTGGAGTCTAAAGTTCTCTGTAAGACCTCCTTGGCTCGGTCTTTTTGGCTTCTTAGAGTGTAAATATTTGCAAGTCTTATGGCGATAAAAGGATCTCTGCTATCTTTTTCAAACGCTTCCTCAAGCGCGGTCATTGCTCTTTTTTCATCATTTATCATCTTGGCAAAATTTGACTCTAAAGATAACAAGTGGTCTTCGTAAGAAAATCTCTTCTTGCTTTCAGAGATTATTTTTTCAACACTTCTTATTGAAGTGTCAATAGCTTGGGTTGTAGTGCCGCTGCTAGAGAGGAGGTCTTGCAGTGTGCTCATTTCAATTTGTATAAGCACTGAGTCAATATAAGGGGTATGTCCATCAAGCGAAATCAGGCGATGAAGTATGGATTTGGCCTCATGCCTATAACGATCCCTGTCGATTGGGTCTTCGGCTTTGTCTGAAATCGTTTTCCAAACCACAGCTAATGTATGTAACAGTGATTTGTCTCTTGATGACGATGCAATAGCTTCTTGAAGAAGTTCTACGGCATGGTTTAAGTTTCCGTTTTCCCTGAGTCTTTCGAAATTAGCCATTTGCTGCAAGAGATAAGCATCGCGACCAACCTCTTCCTGCGCAATAGTATATATGCTGATGATATCATTGTAGTCTTGGAATAGTTCCATGAGGCTCTTTGCGCGGACCATGCTACGAAATGATTGACGGTCCGATTCAAACGATACGTTAAGAGCTTTTATTATCTTGATGTATTCGTGATACCGATCTTGAACACTTTCAAAGGCTCGTGTAAATACTATCTCAGCGATTTCAGGATGTCTGGCGATATAGTGGATGTCATGGCTGTTGTCACCTGAGGCAATTACCACTTTCTCTAAGGGGCTAAAAAAATCTTTTGAGAATTGTTCAAAAGTAATGCCAAAAACTCTTGCTATTAATCCCGCGCGAACAGGTACCCTGAACCTATTCAGTACACATATAGCTCTATAAAGATTTTTGGCTTGCTGGGGTTGAAGAGAATTATATTCATCATAAATAATGTCTTCGAAAGGTTGGCCCATTGTCGCCTCATGAAGAGCAACAAGCAGCTGCCGATCAAATACATTCATAAAGCTCTGTATTCTTTTCTCACGAGATAAAGGAGTAAGGCCGGGGCCAAGACAGTCGTGCTTTTCTAGCAAGTCGACCAAGTCTTCTGTTTCTTTTCTTCCTAAGTATCTAAGTTTGTGAAAGTCAGTGACATGCTGGCTAAGATCTTCGCACTTAGTATTCCAGTCCGTGTATCGTTCACATGTTATTATCGTTATTTTTGTTTTTGAGGTTTTTGCTAGCTTTAGTAGTCGGCTTAAACCTGCTATGTTTGAGGCAGCATTGTCCCAGAATAAGAAAATTCTTTCGTTGCTAAGTTCGGATATTTCTTGTAATGGCTCAAATTTTGGTTGTGCCATGTGTCGTGTGAATAAGCAAAGACGACCATTTTCATTAGCTGCGCGCCACGCTAGTCTTCTTAATACAACACTTTTTCCTGAACCAGCTTCGCCTTTAATAACATGAAGTTCGACAAAACCTTTTCTATCTGCTTCGCCGGATTGTATTACATCTTCAAAAAGGCTGTCCGTTAAAGTTCTTTCGCAGTCTAAGTTATGGCAAATAGGAAACCAGCCCTGGGTTGCTCCAGCATAAAACTTCCTCACACTTCCGTTTTTTGAGATAGATGTATCAACATAATCAACCTCATTCGTTAGGAAGGAGGATAGGTCATCCCTTAACTCCGTTCTAACAGTGAATTTGGACTGGATGGGGTGCTGGCTAGGTGGCCTTATTGAAAAAAGCTCTCTTTGAGTCTGGTCGACTTCCTCAGAAAGCTTGTTGATGAAATCTTCAAATGTTGAATCAATTACTGTTATTCTTTTCTTTGCCCAAAGGTTGACTTCGGGTGTCTTTGCTCCTGGTTTTATAAGATAGTAGCGAGGCCGCCCAGATCTTGCGTTCTTTTCTATCAAGCTTATAACTTTTGCTATATTTTCATCTTGAAGACTATGGCCAACAAAAATTATTGTGTTTTCAAAGCCAAGTTCGTATAGGTAGTTAAACAGTCGGTCTCTGTTTGTCAGGTATTCGTTGTATTGGTCGACTGTTAAGATTAGTGGTAAATCCTCGTTTCTAGTTGTTGAAACGCATCCGTGAAGCTTGAAGAGAGGGACGCGGTCGTTAGTTCTAGAAGACTCGTCTAGTGGGTCATCATTAGAAATGATAGGAGTACAGTCCTGGAGTTTTGACTCTGTCAGCCTGTATGTGTCTTCAATTAGTCTGTCATAGTTTGTGGAGAAAAGGGCCCTCCAGTTAAAAAGGGGTATTTTTTTATGGAAGCTTGCTGGAAGAATTTCATCGAACTGGTCGGCCACAAATGCCTGTAGTTCGAAAAGGTTGCTAGAATCTGCTGCTAATTCAGCTACAAACTTGAGAGAGCTTTCTTTAAAATCTCCGCCTAGAAAGTTGTCACAGATAATGTTTTTAAGGTCATCTCCTAAGAGAACTTTTTTTCCTTCTGGGAACTGTGCGCCAAAGAGTGCTCCAGAACCAAAAAAAAGAATAGCTTTTCCTCTGCTTACTTGATTTTTGAGATTTGTGTCCAGTTCCATTTGAGGCCCCTGCGATGATAGTGTGCTGTTGCTGTTGGCTTTTTTAGCATGGTTAATGCTAATTAGGTTTTAAGTTGACATCAAGTGCCTGACATCAAAGAACAGATAATCAGTCTCGGGGAGACTGGTCTTCATAACTATCTGTTTTTTAAGTTAAAAGTATAAGTGCTGTTCCTGATTTCTCATCCATGATTAAGTGAGATCATGTCCACATGCTGTCGACGCCGTAGACGAATGAAGGTCGGCAGAGGCGTGTAAGCACCCTTGCAAAGCATTGATATTACTGATGTTGGCGAACAATGGCACGCCTTGGGGCTAACTCATAATCCCTTGGTCGCAGGTTCAAGTCCTGCTGGGCCCACCATCCTCGAAGTCCTCGGGTTCATGACTCCGGCGCTTCAAGAAGTCTCTCGTTGTTATCGCGGCGTCTCCCCGCTACGTCGTCCGCTTGACCTCCGTCATCTCGCCGTCGTCGGCGCTCCCTATACTCGTTGATGGCCTGCCGCTTTGGCAGGCGCGTTCCGTGGCGCGCGTTCGGCGCCCGGGCCCATCGCCGACCGACCCCATCGCCGAGAGACCGGAGAGATCGATGTCGATTCGCAACCTGGATGCGCTGTTCCACCCGTCTTCCATCGCCCTGATCGGGGCCAGCAACCGGCCGGGGTCGGTGGGCGCGGTGCTGGCCCAGAATCTCTACTCGTCGGGCTTCGAGGGGCCGATCCTGACCGTGAACCCGCATGAGCGGGCGATTCGCTCGAGCCTCAACTACCACAGCGTCGCCGAGCTGCCGCTGGCGCCGGACCTGGCCATCATCGCCACGCCGCCGAAGAGCGTGCCGGGGCTGGTGCATGAGCTAGGCGAGCGCGGCTGCCGTGCGGCGGTGGTGATCACGGCGGGCTTCGGCGAGGGCGGCCACGCCGAAGGGCAGGCGCTGGAGCAGGCGGTGCTGGATGCCGCCAGGCCCTATCTGATGCGCATCGTCGGGCCCAACTGCCTGGGCATTCTGGCGCCGCACCGCGGCATCAACGCCAGCTTCGCCCACCTCACGCCGCCGCCCGGGGAGCTGGCCTTCGTCACCCAGTCCGGCGCGGTGGCCACCGCGATTCTCGACTGGGCCAAGACCCGCGACATCGGCTTCTCCCACGTGGTCTCGCTGGGCGCGATGAGCGACGTCGACTTCGGCGACATGCTCGACTACCTGGCCCTCGACCCGAAGACGCGCGCCATCCTGCTCTACGTCGAGGCGATCACCGACGTGCGCAAGTTCCTGTCGGCGGCGCGCACTGCCTCGCGCAACAAGCCGGTGGTGGTGGTCAAGGCGGGGCGCAGCGCGGCCGGCGCCAAGGCGGCGCTGTCGCACACCGGGGCGCTGGCCGGCTCCGATGCCGTCTACGACGCGGCCTTCCGCCGCGCGGGCATGCTGCGGGTCGACTCCCTCGACGAGCTGTTCCAGGCCGCGGGCACGCTGGCTACCGGCATCCGCATCCAGGGCGATCGGCTGGTCATTCTCACCAACGGCGGCGGCATCGGCGTGCTGGCGGCGGACGCGCTGGAGGGCCTGAACGGCCAGCTGGCCGAGCTCTCCGAGCCGGCGATGGCACGGCTGGACGAGGTGCTGCCCCAGGCCTGGTCGCGGGGCAATCCGCTCGACATTCTCGGCGACGCCCCGGGCGAGCGGTACGCCAAGGCCCTGGAGGCGCTGCACGATGCCGGCGACGTCAACGCGCTGCTGGTGATCAACTGCCCCACGGCGGTGGCCGATCGCATGGAGGCGGCGCGGGCGGTGGTCGAGTCGCTCGGCCCGCGCCATCCGCCGACCCTGACCTGCTGGCTGGGCGACGCCTCGCCGACGGCGGCCCGGCGGCTGTTCGCCGAGCACCGGATTCCCACCTACGAGACGCCGGAGCAGGCCATTCGCGCCTTCTGGCACCTGCATCAGTACTGGCGCAGCCAGCAGGCGCTGATGGCCACGCCGCCGGCGATCACCGAGCGCGTGAGCATCGACCGGGCCCGGGCCGAGGCGGTCATCGAGGCCGTGCGCGCCGAGGGGCGCCGGGTGCTCACCGAGCCCGAGGCGGCGGAGGTGCTCGCGGCCTACGACATTCCCACCGTGCCCGCGCGCCGGGTGGCGACCCCCGAGGAGGCCGGTGAGGCGGCCCGGGCGCTGGGCCTGCCGGCGGCGCTGAAGATCGTCTCGCGGGACATCTCGCACAAGTCCGACATGGGCGGCGTGCAGCTGAACCTGGCCTCGCCGGAGGCGGTGACCCAGGCCGCCGAGGACATGCTGGCGGCGATCCGCGACAAGGCCCCGGAGGCGCGGCTGGACGGCTTCAACGTGCAGCCGATGATCCGCCGCCCCGGCGCCCACGAGCTGATCCTCGGCATCGCCGAGGACCCGGTGTTCGGGCCGATCCTGATGTTCGGCCAGGGCGGCACGGCGGTGGAGGTGATCGGCGACCGGGTGATCGGCCTGCCGCCGCTCAACCCGCTGCTGGCCCGCGACATGATCGAGTCGACCCGGGTCTCGCGGCTGCTGCACGGCTATCGCGACCGGCCGGCGGTGGACCTCGAGGCGCTGACGCTGGCGCTGGTGAAGCTTTCCCAGCTGGTCGGCGACCTGGCGAGCGTGGCCGAGCTCGACATCAACCCGCTGCTGGCCGACGCCGACGGGGTGATGGCGCTGGACGCGCGGATCGTGATCCGCCCGGCCGGCGAGGCGCGCCCGCCGATGGCGATCCGCCCCTATCCCCAGCAGCTCGAGGAGACGATCGAGACGCGCGGCGGCACGCGCTACCGGCTGCGCCCCATCCGGCCCGAGGACGAGGCCGCGCTGGTCGAGATGCTGCGCCATTCCTCGGCGGACGACGTGCGGCTGCGCTTCTTCGCCGCCATCCGCCGTTTCGATCACGCCTTCGCCGCGCGGCTGACGCAGATCGACTACGACCGCGAGATGGCCTTCGTCGCGCTGCCGCCGGACGGCGCGGAGATCGCCGGGGTGGTGCGGCTGTCCGCCGACCCGGACAAGGAGCGCGCCGAGTTCGCGATCATGGTGCGCAGCGACATGAAGGGCACCGGGCTCGGCTACCGGCTGATGCAGCGCGTGCTCGACTACGCCCGCGAGATGGGCGTGCGCGAGGTCTTCGCCGACATCCTGCGCGTCAATCACGCCATGCGGAAGATGGCCGAGGAGTTGGGCTTCACCACCGAGGCCCGCGACGACGACGCGGAGACCGTGACCGTCTCGCTCACGCTCTGAGCATCATCGAGCGCTGCAAGGCATGTTCTGCCGACGCGGCTGCCGGCGTTGCGGCATCGCGATGAAGGTACGCGTCATGCGAGCTCGCTGATGGTTTTCACCAAAGACGTTATGTTATAACCTTCCGCCTTTCGCGAATGGCGAGACAGGAGCATGACGTGACATCACCGGCATACGACCCCGTCCTCAGGGTGGATGACCTGCGCATCCGGCTCGGCCAGCGACCGGTGGTGGAGGGCCTGTCGTTCGAAGTCGAGGCGGGCGAGCGGGTCTGCCTGATCGGCCCGTCGGGCTCCGGCAAGTCGCTCACCGCCGGGGCCATCCTCGGCCTGACGCCGCCCGCGGCCCGCATCGACGGTACCATCCGCCTCAACGGCCTCGAGGTCGGCGGGCTGCGCGCGACCCGGCGGCCGGCGCTGGCCCGCGCCGGGATGGTGTTCCAGAACACCCAGGCCGCGCTCAACCCGCTGGTCAGCGTGGGCGCCCAGCTGCGCGAGCCCTACGTGCGCTTCCACGGGCTCTCGCGCCGTGAGGCGCAGCAAGCGGCCGTCGCGCTGCTGGGGCGGATGATGATCGCCGAGCCCGAGCGGGTCGTGCGGCGCTCGCCGGCGGAACTCTCCGGGGGGCAGCGCCAGCGGGTCTGCCTGGCGCTGGCGCTGGCCTGCCGGCCGTCGCTGATCGTTGCCGATGAGCCCACCACGGCGCTCGACGTGCTGACCCAGGCCGAGGTGCTGTCGCTGTTGCGCGAGACCACCGGGCGCGCCGGTGCGCCCGCGCTGCTGTTCATCTCCCACGACATGGCCGCCGCCTCGCGGCTGTGCGAACGCGCACTGGTCCTCGACGGCGGCCGGCTGGTGGAGCAGGGGCCGTTGGCCGACATCATTGCCGCGCCGCAGCATCGCTTCTCCCGCGAGCTGGTCGCGGCGCTGGGCACCCACGAACTCCTCCCGGCGTCGGCCGAGCCCCAGCGTCAGATGGAAGAGCCGCGGCTGCGGGCGGTGGGATAGCCCTATGACGACGATGCCCGAACTCAACGACGACGGCTCGCTGCTGCGGATCTCCGGGGTCAGCAAGCGAATGCCCGGGCCCCGCCGCTGGTGGGGCGGGCGGCAGTGGCGCCACACCCTGCGCGACATCGACTTTCGCCTGCACCCCGGCGAGCTGATCGGCCTGGCCGGGGTATCCGGCGCCGGCAAGTCGACGCTGTTGAACCTGATGCTCGGCCTGATCCGGGCCGACGGCGGCGAGATCGTCTGCCAGGGGCGGCGCATCGCCCCGGGCTCCGCGCGCTCGCTGCGCTGGTACCGTCGCGCGGTGCAATACATCCCTCAGGATCCGGCGGCCTCGCTGGACCCGCGCATGCGCGTCGGCGAGCTGGTCCGCGAGCCGCTGGTGCGGCTGGGCATCGAGGGCCCGCACGAGGCCCGGGTGGGCGAGGCGCTCGAGCAGGTCGGCCTGGATGGCGGTTATCTGATGCGCCGCCCGGCCGAGCTCTCCGGCGGCCAGGCCCAGCGGGTGGCCATCGCCCGCGCCATGGCCGTGCGCCCGCGGCTGCTGCTGGCCGACGAGCCGCTCAGCGGCCTCGACCTGCCGCTCCAGGCCCAGGTGACCCGGGTGCTGAAGACGCTGCACCACGACGCCGGCATCGGCCTGCTGCTGATTTCCCATGACCTCTCGGTGGTCTGCCGGCTGTGCCAGCGCACCCTGGTGCTGGACGACGGCGCGATCATCGAGGATCGCCCCACCGAGGCGCTGTTCCGCGCGCCGGCGCACGAGCGCACGGCGGCGCTGATCCGGGCGGCGGCCATGCTGCCGGGCCAGGATCTTCCTCTCACTTCTTTACCCCCGAGTTCTCTTTCCGCCGCCACGCCGGCCCTTCGTTCCCAGGAGCTTGCCCCTTGAGCCTTCGCCCCTTGACCCTTCGCCACGCCTTGCCGCTTCCGTTCGCGTTTCTCTCGCTGGCCCTGCTGGCCGGCTGCCAGCAGGAGGAATCGGCCTCCACCGAGCATGCCGGCGAGAGCGCCGCCGAGACCGCCGATCGGCGCATCAAGGTCGCCATGCTGCAGCCGCCGCGCTCGGGGCTGACCCCGCTGACCGACGACGCCTTCAAGCTGTCGCGCTGGAGCACCGCCGAGACGCTGATCCGCCTCGACGACGACGGCAGTCCTGAGCCCTTCCTGGCCACCGAGTGGGAGCGGCTCGACCCGCGCACCTGGCGCTTCACGATCCGCGACGACGTGACCTTCCACGACGGCACGCCGCTGACCGCCGAGCGCGTGGTGGCCTCGCTGACCGCCGCCACGAACGCCGCGCCCAAGCCGCGCATCCTCGACGGCGTAAGCATGGAGATCGAGGCCGACGGCGACCAGGCGGTGATCGTGCGCACCGCCGAGGCCGACCCGCTGGTGCCCAATCGGCTGTCCAGCCCGCAGCTGGCGATCCTGGCCGAGCGGGCCTATCGCGACAACGGCACCGTCAACCCGATCGAGGCCGGCACCGGGCCCTTCGTGCTCGAGGAGATCAACGGCACCCAGAGCGCGCGCCTCGACCGCTATGACGATTACTGGGGCGAGCGCGCCGAGCTTGCCGGCATCGACGCCGATTACGTGCCGGACGGCACGGCCCGGGGCGCGGCACTGCGCACCGGCGAGGCCGACGTGGTCGAGGCGGTACCGGTCTCCCAGGTCGCGCTGATCGACCCCGAGCTGATCCACGAGGTGCCGATGCCGCGCACCAACACGCTCTACCTCAACACCGAGTCCGGGCCGCTGACGGAGCCGGCACTGCGCGCGGCGGCACGCGAGGCGGTCGACCGCGAGGCCATCGTGCGCACCGTCTACGAGGGCCGTGCCGACATCGCCAACGGCCTGCTGGGGCCGGCGCTGCAGTGGGCCGACGGGCTGCGCACGCCGGTGGAAGGGCGGCCCGAGGCCGCGGACCCGAACGGTGTCGCCATCACGCTGGGCACCTTCACCGACCGGGCCGAGCTGCCCGAGGTCGCGGTGCTGCTGGAGCAGCAGCTCGAGGCGGCGGGCTTCGACGTCCAGCAGGAGGTGCGCCAGTACGCGCACATCGAGTCGGACATGCTGGCCGGCGAGTTCGATGCCTTCATCCTGTCCCGGGCGACCATGCTCGATTCCGGCGATCCGGTGGCCTACATGTTCAGCGACTTCGCCTGCGAGGGCTCCTTCAACATCGCCCAGCTGTGCGATGCCGGGGTCGACGCGGCGCTGGAGAAGGCCGCCGACCTGGAGCCGGGCCCGGAGCGCCGTCAGGCGATCATCGACGCCGAGGCGGCGATCCTCGCCACCGACGCCGCGGTGCCGATGCTCCACGAGCGCGTCATCCAGGGCGAGGCCACGCACGTCGCCGGCGCCGTGCGCGACCCGCGTGAGCGCGAGCTGATCAACCAGCACACCCGGTTCATCGACGATGGCGCCGAGTAAGGTCGCGAGCATGCCGGCGGCGGAGCCTCGCCCGTCGGCGCGGCGCTCGGTGCGGGGCCTGGCGCGGGGGTTGTCGATAGAGTGGGGGACGCTGCTGCCGACCCTGTCGCGGCTGCTCACCCTCGGCGGCGTGGTGGTGCTGGTGGGTCTGCTGCCGTGGCTCTCGGGGCGTGATCCGGCGCTGAGCATCCTGCGCGCCCGGGCCGGCGACCAGAACCCGACCCCGGAAGCGCTCGCCGCCATCCGCGAACAGCTGGGCCTGGCCATGGGGCCGCTCGAGAAGTTGCAGCACTGGTTCACCGGCCTGCTGCACGGCGATGCCGGTACCTCCTGGATCTCCGGTACTCCGGTGCTGCCGGGGCTGCTCGAAGCGACGGGCGTCTCGCTGACGCTGATGGCGGCGGCGCTGGTCGTCGCGCTGACCACCGCGCTGCTGATCTGCCTGCCGGCCCTGCGTCGCGGCCTCGACGGTCGTCCGGCGCCGACTTCGGGAGCGATGGCCGCGGCCATCACCGCGCTGCCGGAGTTCCTGCTCGCGGCGCTGCTGCTGGTGGTGTTCGCGGCCTGGCTGCGCTGGCTGCCGCCGTATGGCTGGGGCGAGTGGCGCCACCTGGTGCTGCCGGCGCTGTCGCTGGGGCTGCCGGCCGGCGGCCTGCTGGGGCGGCTGTTCAGTGATGGACTGACCTCGGCCTTCGCCGAGCGCTGGGTCGCGACCTGGCACATGGCGGGCTTTCCGCGGTGGCGCCTGGCGCTGGCCGCGCTCAAGCGCACCCTGCCGAGCCTGATGCCCCAGGTCGGGCTGGTGGTGGTGGGCCTGACCGGCGGGGCGATCGCCGTCGAGCAGGTGTTCTCGATTCCCGGCCTCGGCCGGGCCACGCTGGGCGCGGCCTCCGCCCAGGACCTGCCGGCGCTGCAGACCGGCATCCTGATCCTGCTGGCCATCGCGGTGGTGCTGGGCGGGCTCGCCAACCTCGGCCGCTCGCTGCTGCTGGGCCGCGCGATGCGGGCGGGAGCGGTGCCGATGGCGGCCCCGGTCGTCGGTGCTGGCCGCTGGCGCTGGCTCGTGCCGGCGGTTGCGGGCGCGCTGCTGCTTACGATCGTGCTGGCGGGGCTGTCACGCGACCCGATGACCTCGGCCTACCTGCGCCTGCAGCCGCCGGGTCCGGGGCTGCCGCTGGGAGCCGACGGCATCGGCCGCGACATCCTGGCACGGGTCAGCCATGGTGCACTCTCGACCATGGGCATGGCGCTGGCCACGGTGCTGGTCACCTTCGTGCTGGGGCTCGCGATCGGGCTGATGCCGCGGCTGGCGGCCGGGCCCATCGAGGTCACCAACGCCACGCCGCCGGTCATCGCCGGGCTGATCGTGGCCGGCCTGATGGGGCCGAGCGCCGCCGGCGCGGTGATCGCGGTGACGGCCGTGAGCTGGGCGCCGCTGGCCGCGCATACCTCGGCGCTGGTCAGCGAGACCCTGGCCCAGCCCCACGTCCGCGTTACCCCGGTGCTCGGCGTCGGGCGCTGGCGGCTGCTGTCGCGCTACGTGCTGCCCGCGCTGGTCGGGCCGGTGTTCCGCCACGCCATGCTGCGCCTGCCGGGTACCGCGCTGGCGCTGGCCGCCCTCGGCTTCCTGGGGCTCGGCCTGCGGCCGCCGGCGCCGGAATGGGGGCTTCTGCTCGCCGACAGCATGCCCTACCTGGAGCGCGCGCCCTGGGCGGTGCTGGTGCCATCGCTGGCGCTGGTACTGATGTCGATCCTGGCGGTCTCGCTCTCCGGCCTGTGGCGTGGGCGCGAGGCCGGCGGAGCGTGACGTGACGGGTGCTCGAGGCGGGAGACGCGGGCGCCCGGACCTGCCGGGCGCCTGCTCGTGTGGCTGTCAGTTGTCAGGCCGGTGTCAGGCCGACATGAAGTCGTTCCAGCGCCTGACCAGATAGTTGTGCTCGTCCATCACGGTGTTCCACACCGCGATGCGGCTCATGCGGGTCTGGTAGTCGCCGCCGTCGCGGATCTCGCCGCGGTGGATCATGCCGGAGTAGCCGGAAGGCCCGGCGAGATCCTCTGAGGCCGGCTTGCCGGCGTACCAGTAGTCCCACTCGGCCGGGGAGAGGTGGTGACGTGTCAGCTCGGGGGTGGAACTGTAGTAGCCTTGGCGCGCCATCACCGCGCCGGGCCAGCCGGAGAGCCACCAGTTGAGGTAGTCGTAGGCCGCGTCCAGGGTGCGGCCCTCGACGTGGCGCGAGATCGAGATGCCGCCGTACCAGGCGCGGTAGCCCTCTTGGGGCGATGCCATGCGCACCTTGATCTGGCGCTGCTTGAGGTCGGTCATGGCCGGCGACCAGAGGCTCTCGATGCCGACCCGGCCGCGCACCATGTCCGAGGAGGCCTGGTCCTGGTTGCTCCAGAAGGCGCGGAAGTGCTGCTGGCGCTTGAGCTCGATCAGGCAGTCGATGAGGCTGTCGATCTCCGCCACGCTGAGATTGCCGAGGTCCTCGAAGTCGACCAGCCCCCGGGCCTGGGCGGCCATGGCCGCATCGATGGCGCCGATGGCGCTGTCGTTCTGCAGGCTGACCATGCCGCGCCAGCGCGGATCGAGCAGCCAGCCCCAGCTCTCGCGGTCGGGGGAGAGCCCCTCCGGCAGCATGTCCAGCCGATAGCCGAAGCTGTCGGCGTTGTGGCTGACCGGCAGCATGGTGATGCGCTCGCTGGGCCGCGCGCCGAGGCTGCCGTCGGGCTGGACGTAGAGGCGGTCGACCGGATTGCTGCCGGCCCCCAGCGGCGCGTGGGCCGTCAGGCGACCGGTCTTGGGCAGGTCGTTGATCTGGTCCCAGTGAGTGATCCGCGCGATGTCGATGGGCTGGATGGCATTGGCCGGCCACACGAAGTCGACGTTGTGGAACCACTGGTCGTAGATGTCGAAGCTGTTCGGTGCCAGCACGCCCGCGCGCTGGGCCGCGACGCCGTCGAGCACCTCGAAGGTCAGGCGGATGCCCAGGTCCTCGCGGGCGCGCTGGCGGATGCTCTCCAGCAGCGTGACCGAGGTGCCGAGCACGCGCAGGTTGACGGGGCCGCGCTGCACGTAGGGCGCGGCCGGTTTGGTGACGGAGGCGGGTTCAGGCATGCAGGATCCTGGGGCTGGGATGGTCGCTCACGGCGGCCATGAAGGTACTCAGCGAGTCTGCCACGCGGCCGGCGTCGATACCACGGGTGATGAAGATCAGCTCCGAGCGGCGTTCGTCGTCGGGCCAGGTCTCCATGTGTTCCGGGGGATGGATGGTGTGCTGCACGCCGTGGAGCACCACCGGGCGAGGGTCGTCCCTGACGTGCAGCACGCCCTTGACGCGCATGATGTCGGCACCGTGACGGTTGAGCAGCATCGACAGCCACAGGCCGAAGCAGCTCCAGTCCACCTCGCCCTCGAGCCCCAGGCGAAACGCGTGCACGTCGCCGAGATGCCCGCTGCCGGCGGGCTGTGCCGATGGCGTCCAGGGCCCCAGCCAGGCCGTCGCCGCGGCCGGACCGAAGCGCTGCAGGTGCGGCCCGGCAGCGAACAGGGCGTCGCTCGGCTGATCCAGCGCCTCGGGACCCAGGCAGCGGGCCGCCGGATTGAGGCCGGTGAGCCGCTGTCGAAGCGCCGCGACGGCCTCGTCGTCGACCAGGTCAGTCTTGCTGATCACCAGGGTGTCGGCCACCGCCACCTGGGACGCCCACACCGGATGCTGCTGCTGGCTGGCCTCGGCGTTGACGGCGTCGACCAGCGTCAGGTTGGTGCCTGGGCGCAGGTGATGGCGCAGCACCGGATCGGCGGTGATGGTGGAGGCGATGGGGCCGGGATCGGCCAGGCCGGTGGTCTCCAGCACGATGCGCTTGAACGGCGGGATGGTACCGTCCTGGCGCTGGGACAGAAGGCGCCTGAGGGCCTCGGACAGCTCGCCGCGGATGGTGCAGCAGACGCAGCCGCTGGCCAGCAGCACCGCGTCCTCGGCGATCTCGCCGAGCAGTCGGTCGTCGAGGCCGACGTCGCCGAACTCGTTGATCAGCACCGCGCTGTCGCCGAAGGCCTCGCTGGCCAGCACCGACTTGAGCAGGGTGGTCTTGCCGCTGCCGAGGAAGCCGGAGATCACGTGGACCGGCAGCAGAGGCGTCTTGTCGTTCATGGGGCGGCTCCTCGCCGGTGGCAGGGGGAAGAAACGGTAGAGAGCGGTAGAGAAAAGCGCAGCGGCAGGGCGATCCGGCGTCAGGCCAGGGCCGCCAGGAATGCCGGGTCCAGGGGATCGAGCTCGCGGCCGGTCATCTGCTCGGCCTGGCGCCAGACGCCGCCCAGGTCCTGGACGATCTCGCGCTTGCCTGTGGCCGTGGCGAGCACGAAGCTCGAGCCCTGGAAATCCTCGATGGTCAGGCGCCGCACGCTGAGCACGCGATTGATCAGCGTCGCCCGGTAGGCCCGGGCGCGTCGCCGCGCGTGGTGAGCCTGCTCCGGGTCCTCGATCTGGGTGCTCCAGTGGTCCTCGCCGCCGAAGGCGCCGCACAGTCCGCACATAACACTTCCTCGCATCGGGCGGGCCGGCGGCATGGCCGGCCCGGTGTCGTGACATTCAGGCCAGGCACTCGTCGGCCGCCAGCGCCACCCGCAGCAGCGCCTCGTCGTCGCCGCAGGGGGCGCTGAGCTGCAGGCTGGTGTGCTGGCCCTCGGCATCGGTGCCGCTGGGGAGGGCGACCGCCGGTGAATCCAGCAGGCTCGCCACCATGCTCAGCCGCAGCGTTGCCAGGTTGACCTCGGCGAAGTGCTCGGGGTCGGCCTCCAGCGGGGCCAGTCGCGGGGCGATGTGGGCCACGGTCGGGGTCAGCAGCACGGCGCCGGCCAGCTCCTGGCGCAGCTGGGCCTGCAGCGCCCGGCGCCGGCGATAGAGCGTCACCACGGCGTCCGGCGTCATGTGCCGCGCCGCCAGCAGCCGCTGGCGCACCCGCGGGTCCATGTGCTCGGCCTCGTCCCGGGCCAGCAGCTCGCGATATTCGGTGTAGGCCTCGGCGGCGCCGAGCCAGCCGGTCTGGTGGATCAGCGAGAGTGTGTCGCCGACGCTCGCCAGCCGGCGATGGACCACCCGAAAGCCGGCCTCGGCGAAACGCTCGGCGGCGCGCGTGAGGTTGTCGAGCACGGTCGGCTCGACCCGCGGGTCCTCGAGGCAGGCGTCGTCGACCACGATCACCGCGCGCGCCGGGTCGGCCGGCGTGCGTGTCGCGACCGGCCGGCCGCGCATGGCGTCGTCGATGGCCAGGCAGTCCGGCAGCGTGGTGGCGATCACGCCGATGGTGTCCAGGCTGTCGGCCAGCGGGGTGACGCCTTCCCGGGTATGGCGGGCCTGGGACGGGCGATAGGACGTCAGGCCGTTGAAGGCGGCCGGCACGCGCAGCGAACCGGCGGTGTCGGTGCCGATGGCGGCCGGCACGATGCCCTTGGCCACGGCGATGGCGGAGCCCGAGCTGGAGCCGCCCGGCGCGCGGGCCTCGCCATCGCCCGGTGTGTGGTGGGGCGTGCCGTAGTGGGGATTCAGGCCGAGGCCCGAGTAGGCCAGCTCGGTCAGGTTAGTCTTGCCGACGCTGACCAGCCCGGCGCTCGCCGCGTGGCGAACCGCCAGGGCGTCGCCTTCGTCGGGCGCCGTGGCGAGCACCCGGCTGCCGCCGGTGGTCAGGGTGCCGCGCATGGCGAACAGGTCCTTCCAGGCCAGCGGCACGCCGTCCAGCTGGCCGAGCTCGGCGCCGTGGCGGCAGCGCTGGGCGGCGGCCTCGGCCTCGGCCAGGGCGCGCTCAGGCGTCAGCGAGATGAACACCGCGTCGCTCTCGCGGGCCCGTTCCAGGGTCTGTTCGGCCAGGGCGACCGGGTCGAGGTCGCCGCGCTGGATGGCCTCGCCGAGGGCGAGGGCGGTTCGGGGGGAGGCAACCATGGGCCGTGTCTCCAGATGGGCGGGCGCCGTCGCGACGACGCCCGCGGTCGCGTTAGCGATCCTCGCGCTTGAGGGCGGAGGCCGGGATGTCGTCGGTGCGCAGGCGCTCGAAGCGGCCCTGCTCGGTGTAGACCCAGTTGCGGTCCACCGAGGTGGCCAGGAAGCGGTCGTCGAAGCCGCTCTCGAGCTCCTTCTGGGGATAGCGGCGCAGGATCCAGGCCTTCATCAGCACCACATAGACCACCAGGGCGGTGACGAAGCCGACCGCATAGGCGTACTCAAGGAACACCAGGGCCAGGCCGCCGCCCACGATCCAGGCGATGAGGCCGGCCGGGTTGACGCCGTTCATGAAGCGGAACTGGCCCTCGGTATCGAACAGCGCCGGCACGTTGAGGCGGCGGCGGCGCAGCAGGTAGTAGTCCGCCACCATGATGCCGCCCACCGCGGACAGCACGGCGCCGTAGTAGCTGAGGAAGGTGAACAGGTTGTCGAGGATCAGCCACGGCATGGAGGCGGTGCCGATCACCCCGGCGATGACCAGCGCCACCGGATAGCTGACCCGCGGCGCGCCGGCGTTGACGAAGGTCAGGGCGGCCGGGATCAGGTTGGCCGCGTTGTTGGTCGACCACTGGGCGAGGATCACCATCAGTAGCAGCGCGATCAGGGGCAGGCCGCCGCCCTGGCCCTGGATGACCGTGACCGGGTTCCAGTCGCCGGCGGCGATGAAGGACACGCCGCCGATCAGCGCGATCCACGCCTGGGTGGCGGGCAGCGCCAGGAACTGGGCGACGAAGACGTTGCGGTTGCGGCGGAAGAAGCCGCGTTCGCCGCCGGGGGTGCGCAGGAAGCGGGTCAGGTTGGGAATGTCCACGGCCAGCGCCGACCAGAAGGCCATGTTGGCGAAGAACAGCCCCAGGGCGGCGACGTCCTGGTCGCCGACGAAGGTCCAGATGTTGATGCCCTGGGTCTCGGCCAGCACGTCCAGGGTGAAGTACATCCATACCGAGATCGCCACGATGCAGGGCGCGGCGATGGAGGCCAGCACTTCCACGGCGCGGATGCCGAGGGCGGTGTTGACGATCTGCACCACGGCGAACAGGGCGTACCACAGCACCCAGTTATCCAGGCCCCACAGGTATTCGACGATGCCGTTGAGGGCCAGGGCGCCGAGATAGGTCTGCACGCCGAACCAGATGGCGGCCACCACGCCGCGCGAGACTGCGGGCAGATGGGTGCCCTTGAGGCCGAAGGGCGCGCGCAGGTAGACGGCGAAGGACAGCCCGTGTTCGGTGCCGATGTCCGCCGTGAGGCTCATCACCACGCCCAGTACCAGGTTGGCGATGAAGATGATCGCCACCACCTGGTGTAGCGGCAGGCCGGCGACGCCGCCGGCGCCGAGCTGGAAGGTGGCGATGATCACCGCCATGCCGATCCACAGCCAGATGAAGCCGAAGAAGCCGATGGTTCGTTGGTTGAGCCAGACCGGCAGGATGGAGGCCTCGAGCAGGTGTTGCCGGTCGGTGTCCGGCTGGGAGGGCGCGGAGGCGCCGTCTATGTCTTGTGGTTGGGCCACGGGATCGCTCCTGAGGAGGTGGGCATTTGTTGTTGGTGTACGGCGCCGGGCGAAGCGAATCCGGTCTCGCTGGGCGCCTTAAATGTAGTATGGATACAAAAATCATTTTTTGCCAAGGGGTTCGTCGCCGTAAGATAAGAATCGAACGCTTCGCTCTTCCTAATGCCGCGTCATTGAAGAGAAAAAATATTGGGGTGTTTTTCGAGACGGTAGATGAATGGTGTTTGGTGACAGTGGCCATCTTTTGTCGGCTCGAAAGGGTCCGGGGTAAGTGTCAAAATATGCCCAGGACGCCTAAGCACTTGATGGGCAGAGGATGACGGCGCCCATCGAGTGCGAGGATGGCGTTGCGGGGCGATGACTTCAGGGAGGAGCGGGTGCTGGCGAACGCAGGCAGTTTCAAGCAGCAACAGGAGGGGCGCGCCCCTCGCTATGCCATGATCGAGGCATCCTTGCGCGAGGCCATGCGGGCCCGGCGTCTGCCGGCCAACATGATCCTGCTCGAGGGCCCCATCGCACGGCTGTTCGGCACCAGTCGCGGTCCGGTGCGCAAGGCGCTGGAGCTGCTGCACGAGCAGGGGCTGATCAGTCGCTTCGAGGGGCGGGGCTTCCTCGCGACCTCGGACCCCGACGCGGTGACGCCGACCCGTGAGCCGCTGACGCCCGAAATGCTGGGGCTCGACACCGGCGAGCGTCCGGCCGTAGACACCCGGCCGGCGGCGGAGCGCATCTATGCGCAGGTCGAGGAGGCCGTGGCCACCTGCCTGGCCTTCGGCCATTTTCGCATCGTCGAGACGGTGCTCAGCGAGCACTACGGCGTCAGTCGCACCGTGGCCAGAGAAGTGCTGGGCCGCCTGCGCAATCAGCGGCTGATCGAGAAGGACCGCCATTCCCACTGGCTGGCCGGGCCGCTGACGGCCCAGGCGGTGGCCGAGGACTACGAGATCCGCGTGCTGCTCGAGCCGGCGGCCTTGAGGGCGTCCGGGCCGCTGCTGGAGCATGCCGAGCTCGAGGCGATGCGCGCCGAGGTCCAGCACCTGATCGATCACCCCGAATGCCAGAGCGCCGCGGCCATCCTCAGGCTGGAGCAGGATCTGCACCAGCGTTGCCTGCGCCACTACCGCAATCGCAAGGCCCGCGAGATGATCGCCCAGAGTCAGCTGCCGGTGATCGTCAATCGCATCTTCTTCCAGACGCTCGGGGTGCCGCCGGACGAGCCGCTGCTGATGGAGCACAAGCTGGTGCTCGACCACCTGTCGTTCGGCGCCTTCGATGCCGCGGCGTCCAGTCTTCAGTCGCATCTCCAGGCCGCCGCCGAGCGCACCCGGCGCCGGCTGAAGGTGCTGTCGGTCTTTCCCGAGCCGGACCTGCCGCCCTACCTGGTGAAGATCACCTGAGGCGACGCCGCGCCTGACCTGTCGGGCGGCGCCCCGCTGGGCGGGTCCCGTCTTTTTGCTTCCGGCGTCTTGCCAATCGCTGTCCGGCCGGGCTTCCGTCGTCTCGCTCACTCCTCCCGTTCTCTACTCCCACCCTCTCGTCTGGGCTGCCATGCCGTCGTCTGCGGCCGTTCTTGGCGGCCTGGTCTTCCTTCGTTCGCCCGACGGACCGGCCCCGGGGTCGTCCGGCATGGCGCCCATGCCGGTCTTCATGTGCGCCGCTAAAAATGACGTTTGTATCGGGCCGGCAGAATATCGGTATCTGTCGCCAAAAGACGTCGATGAGATTTTTTGGTTATTAGTATCGACTTTTACATAAATATCAGTGTTTTTTCCTGCTCTTGAGGCTTATATGGTGTTTTGGCGTCTAGTTGAGGCGCAAAAGTGGGCATCGTGTTGCCGGTCAGGTCGTCGGGGCATGTGTTGACAAAAATGACCTTTGTATCCAGTCTTCAAAATGATGCGGGGGCGGACGATCGCCGTCGCCTGCCGCAAGCACACCAGGACCAAGACCCAATAACGAGGTGTTCGAAGATGGCGAAGAAAGAGATTCTCTGTGCATTTGGTGTCGATGTGGATGCCGTCGCCGGCTGGCTCGGCTCGTACGGCGGCGAGGATTCCCCCGATGACATCTCCCGCGGCCTGTTCGCCGGCGAGGTCGGTGCGCCGCGCCTGCTCAAGCTGTTCGAGCGCTACAACCTCAAGACCACCTGGTTCATCCCCGGCCACAGCATCGAGACCTTTCCGGAGCAGATGAAGGCCGTGGTCGATGCCGGTCATGAAGTCGGCGTTCACGGATACAGCCACGAGAACCCCATCGCCATGACCCGCGAGCAGGAGCGGGACGTGCTCGACCGCAGCATCGAGCTGGTGACCGAGCTGTCCGGCAAGCGCCCGACCGGCTACGTGGCGCCGTGGTGGGAGTTCAGCCCGGTGACCAACGAGCTGCTGCTCGAGCGGGGCATCAAGTACGACCACAGCCTGATGCACAACGACTTCCACCCCTACTACGTGCGCGTCGGCGACTCCTGGACCAAGATCGACTACTCCAAGCCCGCCGAGGAGTGGATGAAGCCGCTGGAGCGGGGCGAGGAGACCGACCTGATCGAGATCCCGGCCAACTGGTACCTCGACGACCTGCCGCCGATGATGTTCATCAAGAAGGCCCCCAACAGCCACGGCTTCGTCAGCCCGCGCCATCTCGGCGAGATGTGGCAGGACCAGTTCGACTGGGTCTACCGCGAAAATGACTATGCCGTCTTTACCATGACCATCCACCCGGATGTCTGCGGCCGCCCGCAGAACCTGATGATGCTCGAGCGCCTGATCGAGTACATGCAGAGCCATGAAGGCGTGCGCTTCTGCACCTTCGACGAGATCGCCGACGACTTCGCCGAGCGCCAGCCGCGCGACTGATCGCGGACCCGCCTGACACCACGACACAACGACAAACGATAAGAAGAGGGTGACGTCGATGACCGAGCCAACCTCCCGCGGGCCCGACGAGGCCCGCTCAAGCGCAGACGAGCCATGGAATGCCGTCATCACCAAGAAACAGATTGGCTATGCCTCGCTGGTCTGCTTCATCGCCTGGGTGGCGTCGGTCTACGACTACACCCTGTTCGGCACCCTGCTGCCGGTGATCGCCGATGATTTCGGGTGGAGCACCGCCAAGGCCACGGCCGTCAACACCTGGGCCACCATCGGGGTGTTCGTCGTCTCGCTGGTGGTCGGCACCATGCTCGACCGCTACGGGCGCAAGAAGACGCTGATCCTGCTGGTGATCGGCGGGGCCATGAGCTCCGGCCTGTCGGGGATCGCTATCGGCGCGGCCTCCATGGTGCTGATCCGTGCCTTCTCCGGCTTCGCGGTCTCCGAGGAGGTGGTCAACGCCGTCTACCTCAACGAGATCTACAAGAAGGCCAAGGGGCGCGGCTTCATGTACAGCCTGGTACAGAGCGGCTGGCCGGTCGGCGCGCTGCTGGCCGCCGGCATGACCTCGCTGCTGCTGCCCGTGATGGGCTGGCGCGGCAGCTTCTTCGTCGCCGCCTGTGCCTCGATCATCGTCATCGTGATGGCGCTCAAGCTGCCCGAGTCGCCGGTCTTCGCGGCGATGAAGGAGATCGAGCGTCGCCGCAAGGCGGGTGACGCCGAGGGCGCCGCAAGTCTCGCCGCCGAGCATGACGTCGAGATCAACACCGGTAACAACCAGGGCCTCAAGGGCGTGTTCACGCCGGAGCTGCGTTGCCACACCATCTCGCTGTCGCTGGTCTGGCTGTTCAGCTGGATGGCGATCCAGGTCTTCGCGGTGCTCGGCACCACGGTGCTGGTGGAGGCCAAGGGCGTCAGCTTCGAGAGCTCGCTGTACGTGCTGATCCTGGCCAACGCGGTCGGCTTCGGCGGCTATCTGACCCACGGCTGGTTGGGCGATCGCATCGGTCGGCGCAGCACCGTGCTGATGGGCTTCCTGCTCGGCGGCATCGCCAGCCTGCTGATGCTGCTCGGCCCGGCCAGCGACGGTTTCGTCTACGTGATGTACGCCATCACCCTGTTCTTCCTGCTGGGGCCGTTCGCCGCGATCCTGTTCTACATGGGCGAGTCCTTCCCGGCCCACGTGCGTGGCACCGGGGCCAACGTGGCCCACGTCATGGCGCCGGTCGGCGCGATCATCGGCTCCGGGCTGGTATCGGTGCTGCTGTCGCTCGGCGTCACCATGACCTGGGCGGCGATCCTGGCCGGCTCCCTGCCGCTGTTGCTCAGCGGTCTGCTGATGTTCGGCACCCGCAAGGTCGATCTCCATGAACAGAACGCCTTCGAGGAGGCTGCAGCATGAGCCATCTGACACGAGACGACGGCCTGGCGGGCAAGGTCGCGATCATCTCCGGTGCCGCCAGCGGCATCGGTCAGGCCCTGGCGGTCAGCTACGCCAAGGCCGGCGTCAAGGTGGTGGCCGGCTACTATCCCGGCGATCCCCATGACGTCGCGACCACCGTCGAGGCGGTGAAGGAAGCCGGCGGCGAGTGCGTCGCCGTGGCGGTGGACGTGCGCGACGGCACCCAGTGCGATGCGCTGGCCCAGGCGGCCATCGAGGCCTTCGGCGGGCTTCACATCGCCGTGGCCGCGGCCGGCATCCTGCGCCAGTCGCCGCTGGAAGAACTCGTCGACGAGGACTGGAACGACATGCTGTCGGTGGACCTCACCGGCGTGATGCGCCTGTTCCGCAGCGCCTCCCGGGCGATGACCGGGCCGGGGTCGATGGTGGCCGTGTCCTCCATCGCCGGCGGCGTCTACGGCTGGGACGACCATGCCCACTACGCGGCGGCCAAGAGCGGCCTGGTGGGGCTGGTCAAGTCGCTGGCGGTGGAGCTCGCGCCTCGCGGCATCCGCGTCAACACCCTGATCCCGGGGCTGATCGAGACGCCGCAGTCGCTCGACCCTGTCAACTCGCTGGGGCCCGACGGCCTGGCGGCGGCCGGCGAGAAGATTCCCGCCGGGCGGGTGGGGCGCGCCGAGGAGGTCGCTCGCACCGTGCGCTTCCTCACCAGCGACGACGCGTCCTATGTGACCGGCCAGCAGCTGATCGTCGACGGCGGCCTGACCGTCCGCTGGCCGAGCTGACGGGGAGGGAGCCTCGGCTCCCTGCTTTTGGAGACTTCAATGAGCAAACTAGACAGCAAGGTCGCCCTGATCATCGGCGCCGCCAGCGGCATCGGCCAGGCGATCGCGACACTGTTTCAGGCCGAAGGCGCGACGCTGGCCCTGGCCGATCTTGACCGGGACGCCTGTGCCGGCCTGTGCGGGGCCCAGGACTCGGCCCACCGCGTCGACGTCAGCTCCGCCGAATCGGTACGGGCCCTGGTGAACGCGGTGGTCGAGCGTCACGGGCGGATCGACGTGCTGGTCAACAGCGCGGGCATCCTCAACGAGTGCCCGATCACCGAGATGTCGCCGGAGATCTTCGATCAGATGATCGCCGTCAACCTGCGTGGCGTATACCTGGCCTGTCATTACGTGGCACCGCTGATGGTGGAACAGCGCGCGGGGCGGATCATCAACATCGCCTCCCAGCTCGCCCACAAGGGCGGCATCGGCATGGCGCACTACAGCGCGGCCAAGGCCGGCATACTGGGGCTGACCAAGTCCATGGCGCGGGAGCTGGCCGAGTACAACGTGCTGACCAATGCCATCGCGCCGGGGCCGATCAGCACGCCGCTGCTGGGCGACGTCAGCCGCGAATGGATCGGCGAGAAGGAGGCCGAGCTGCCGCTGGGACGCTTCGGCAGGGCGGAAGAAGTGGCGCCGACGGCGCTGCTGCTGGCGGCCTCGCCGGACGGCGACTTGTACCTGGGGCAGGCCCTCGGCCCCAACAGCGGTGACGTTATGTAGTCGTGCTCGCGGCTTCATCGCGTCAGCGCAGGCAGCGTCAGCATGAAAAAAGGGGCCCCTCGGGGCCCCTTCGCCGTTTTCCGGCGGTTTTTTCGAGCGGCTTACTGTGCGGTGATGGTGGCCGTCACCAGGTTGCCGTCGATCTTGATCGGCCCATCTTCCGAGGCGCCGAGGGTGTATTCGAAGATACCGGTTTCCATGCCGCCTTCCTCGCCGTGGACCATCAGCATCAGTTGGTCCCCGGCGCTGACATCCTCGGTGAGGATCGCGGTGACGTCCATGTTCTCGCCTTCCTTGAGCGGGGCATGGCCGACCACCGGGCCCGGTTTCATGCTGTCATCGGTGCGGTGCACCACCAGCCAGCCGTTGCTGCCCGCCATGACCTTTTCCGCGGTGACCGTGCCGCCGGCAACGGACTGGTCATCGGCCCAGACTTCCGGATGCATGTCGCCGTGCATTTCTGCCTGGGCCAGGGAAGCGCCGGTGAGCAGAGCGGCGGATACGAATGCGCTTGCCATGAACTTGGTCATCATCATTCTCTCCTTGAGTTCCGAGCACGCCCCATCGAAGCAAAGGGATTGGGATGGGCGTGCTCGCAGTTACGAGAGAAGCGCGGCGGCGGTTTCACCCCGGGACGAAAAAAATCACAGCCGCTGCGACGAGGCGTCCTGACCGGTGGGGTAGAGGTAGCCGTGGATCGCCGGGCCGGTCGGCTGGCCGGTGGGCGAGCCGCCGGGCGGCTCGATGCTGATGCCGAAGGTGGCGCGCTTGAGCAGATCGGGAGAAAAGTCGCTCAGGGCATCGGTCGGCAGGCTCAGGTCGTCGTTGAGCACCCCCACCGAGCGCGGGTTCGGCCCCAGCGAGGCGTCCTTGATCCACAGCTGATAGGCGCGGTCCGGCAGCGGCTCGGCGGTGACCGGCCGCACGTTCAGGCGGCGGCTGTCGAGGTCCACGGAGAGCATGAAGGCGGGCTGCTGGTCGTCCTGCTGGAACACCGCCACGAAGGGCGAGTCGCTCGGCCCCCGGTCGACGGGGACGATCAGCACCGCGGCCAGCACCAGCGCCGCAGCGGAGGCGAGCCCGGTGCTCCAGCGCCAGAAGCGCAGCCGGCGGCGCAGGGCATCGAGCTGGGAGACCTTGCCCTCATGCTCGCCGGTGCCCGGGGTGGCTTCCAGCGCCTCGATCCGCCGCTCGATCCTCGCCAGCAGGTCCGGCCCCGGTGACACCGCGGCGATCTCGTCGCCGAGGGGCGCGAGGCGGGCCTCCCACTCGAGGATGCGGGCGTCCAGCTCGGGCTCGGCCTGGCGGCGCCTCGCCACCATGGCGCGCTCGTCGGCGTCCAGGGTGCCGAGCACGAACTCGGCGGCCAGCATGTCGATGTCGTCGCGATCTGTCATGACGCCAGACACCCCTTGAGTTGCTTGAGGGCTCGATGGAGCCAGGTCTTGACGGTGTTCACCGGCTGCTCGAAATGGGCGGCCAGGTCGGCCCGGGACCAGCCATCCAGATAGGCCAGACGCACCATGTCACGGCGGCTGCCCTCCAGCTCGGCCAGGCAGGCATGCAGGCGGCGGGCGTTCTCGTCGCGCTCCGCGTGCTCCCGGGCGCCGGGGGCGTCGGAGGGCGTCTGATCCAGGGCGTCGTCCGATTCATGGGGCGCCCGGGGCCGTCGGCGCAGCTCGTCGATGGCGGCGTGCCGGGCGATGCTCGCCATCCAGGCGATCGCCGAGGCCCGGCCGGCGTCGAACTGCTCGGCCTTCTGCCAGATGGTGACGTAGACCTCCTGCACGACGTCGTCCGTGCGGCCGCGCTCTTTCAGGATACGCAGCACGGTGCCGTAGAGTTTCGCCGAGGTGGCGTCATAGAGTTCGGCGAAGGCCTGTCGGTCGCGCTGCGTCACGCGCTGGAGCAGGTCGTGCAGGCGATCACTGGACATTCCACATTCCCTGTTTGATGTCGGCGAGGGGCGTCTTGCCAAGGCAGACTGCCGCCTCGACGTCGTGGCGGTCAAGATGGCGCCTTTCCACGCTGCGCCCGGGCGTCAGGCGAAGGTGGCCAGGACTTCCACCAGGCCGAAGGCGGTGACGCCGGCGACCACCGGCCAGCCCAGCGAGCGCAGCCGATACCACACGCCCAGGGTCGCCAGCACGCCGATCGCGGTAGCCAGCCAGGCGAGCGGGCCGGGAACGGCAGGGACCAGCGACACGCCGAGCACGGCGGCGACCATCATCGGGCCGAGCAGCGCGAGCCACTGGGGCATGGCCTGGATGCCGTCCTCGCCGTCGAGGCGTCTGAGTCGCCGCTGCATCCACAGCAGCGGCAGCAGGCGAATCAGCAGGGTGCCGAGGGCCGAGGCCAGCAGGGCCAGCCAGAGGGCGCTATTCATGGGGCATCTCCGGGCGCGATGTGAAGCGGACCAGGGTGAAGCACAGGGCGCCGCAGCCGGCAGCGACGGGGATGCCGATATTGGTGTAGCCGGCCAGGGTGCAGAGCATCGCCACGGCGATGCTGACGGTGAGCGCCAGGCTCCAGCGCTTCGAGGTGAAGCGCGGCGCCACCAGCACCAGGAACAGCGCCGGCAGGGCGAAGGGCAGGATCTCGCCCAGCAGCGGCCAGCGCGCCATCAGCCAGTCGCCGGCCAGGGCGCCGAGCACGGTGCCGAGGATCCAGCTGGCCCAGGCCAGCAGCGCGGCGCCGGTGAACCAGCCGAGGCGCTGCGATTCCGGCAGCTGCGGGAAGCGGTGCTGGGCCAGGGCGAAGACCTGATCGGTCAGGCCGTGCATCAGCACGGGCCACCAGCGGTTGCGGTCCATCCAGGGGGCCAGATTGGGGCCGTAGACCGCGTGCCGCACGTTGATCAGCAGCGTCATGGCCACCGCCAGCCACAGCGGCGCGCCCCCGGCGATCATGCCGACGAACAGGAACTGCGAGGCGCCGGCATAGACCAGCGTCGAGATCAGCGTCGCCTCCCAGGGCGTGAAGCCTGCCTGCACGGCGATCAGCCCGAAGGAGATCGCCACCGGCACATAGCCGCCGAGCAGCGGAAAGGCCTCGCGCACGCCGGACAGCCAGGCGCGAGAGGGCGCCGAGGTCACTTGATCGATCATGACGTCTCCCTCTCGGCGTAGACGATGGTCAGGATCAGCGTCGCCCACTGCTCGCCGGTGCGATAGCGGTGGGGGCGGTCGGCGCTGAAGGCGAGGGTGTCGCCGGCGTGCAGCGTGCGCAGGTCGTCCTCGGGGCCGGCGTCGAGCTCGCCGCTGAGCACGGTGAGCGATTCCGTGGCGCCCGGGGTGTGCCCCTCGGCATGGCGATCGGTATGGGGCGCGCAGCGCATCCAGTAGGCGTCGACCTGGCGGCTCCCCTGGTCCTGGTCGATCAGCCGCACCTGCACGCCGTCCTCCCCGAGGGGCACGGTGATCGGCGCCACCAGGGTGCCGAAGGGCACGTTCAGCTGCACCGCCAGGCGCCAGATGGTGTCCAGCGTGGGATTCCCGTTGCCCTGCTCGAGGCGCGACAGGTTCGACTTGGCGATGCCGGCGGCGGCGGCCAGCTGCGACAGCGACAGTCCGCGTTCCTGGCGCAGGCGCTGAAGGTGCTGGCCCAGGGTGCCGAGGGCGAGGTGGTCCATGAGGTCTCCCGGCGTGAGGTGGCGTCCAAGAAGTGTTCGATATAAAGAACGTTCTATAAAAGGAACAGGTGGCTGTCAATAGCGACTGTTCAAGGCGGCCACTTGGGCCGGCGGGAGCGACGCGAGGAAAGAGGCCGGGAACGAAGCGCCCGGGAACGCCGTGAGGGCCCACGGTGACGCTAGGAAGCGAGGGTAAGTAGACGACGTCGAGAGACGCTGCGGTGAGTGGAGGAGAAGAAGGGGAAGAGGGGAAGAGGAAAGGGGATAAAGAAAAAAGGAACCCGGCCGCCGCAGCGGCCGGGCAGACGAGATTCAGGCCTCGTCGGTCCTGCCGTCGGCGCGGCAGGCCGCGGCGGTGAACAGCACGTCGGTGGAGGAGTTCAGCGCGGTCTCGGTGGAGTCCTGTACCACGCTGATCACGAAGCCGATCGCCACCACCTGCATGGCCACGTCGGCGGAGATGCCGAACAGGCTGGCGGCCATCGGGATCAGCAGCAGCGAGCCGCCGGCCACGCCGGACACGCCGCAGGCGGCCAGCGCTGAGACGATGCACAGCAGCAGGGCGGTGACGAAGTCGACCTGGATGCCCAGGGTGTTGGCGGCGGCCAGGGTGATCACGGTGATGGTGATGGCGGCGCCGCACATGTTGATCGTCGCGCCCAGCGGGATCGAGATCGAGTAGGTGTCGGCGTGCAGCTTCAGACGCTTGCACAGCTCCAGGTTGACCGGAATGTTGGCCGCCGAGCTGCGGGTGAAGAAGGCGGTGATGGCGCTGCCGCGCAGGCAGGTGAACACCAGCGGGTAGGGGTTGCGGCCGGTCTTCAGGAACACGATCAGCGGGTTGGTGACCAGCGCCACGAACGCCATGCAGCCGACGATCACCAGCAGCAGGCGGCCGTAGTCGAGCAGGGCATCGAGGCCGGACTCGGCCAGGGTGTTGGCGACCAGGCCGAAGATGCCCAGCGGGGCGAAGCGGATCACCGTCTGGACGATGCCGGAGACGGCATCGGACAGGTCCTGGAGCGCGGTACGGGTGGTGTCCGCGGCGCGGCGCAGCAGCAGGCCGAGACCCACGGCCCAGGCCAGGATGGCGATGAAGTTGGCCTCCATCAGCGCCTCGACAGGATTGGCCACGGCGTTGAGCAACAGGTTGCGCAGGATCTCGCTGACGCTGCCGGGAGGCGTGCCGCTGGCCGCCGGTGTGCTCAGCTCCAGGCTGGTGGGGAAGGCGAAGCTCGCCGCCACGGCCACCAGCGCCGCCACCAGGGTGCCGACGAGATAGAGCACCAGCACCGAGCGGATGTGGGTGGGCTGGCCCTGGCGGTGGTTGGCGATCGCCGCCGCCACCAGCACGAAGACCAGCACCGGCGCCACCGCCTTCAGCGCGGAGACGAAGACCTGGCCGAGCAGGGCGACCGACTGGGCGGCGTGAGGCGCAAGGGTGGCGAGCAGGACGCCGGCGACGATGCCCAGCGCGATCTGGGGGATCAGCCCCAGCCGCAGCAGCGGGCGGCCCAGGGTATTGAGGGTAGCGATCATGGGTGTCTCTTGTGGAATCACGGGGTGCATGAACGTGTCGTGCGTCCGGCTCGCCGTCACACCATGGAGATCGCGCCGCGGGGATATGGCGGCGGTCGAGGCGCTGGATGGGAGGGCCTGGCGACGCCCTGCCCGGGGTCTCCGGGCAAGCGCGCGCATTCTACCATCGCGGCGAAGCGATGGGGGTTGCGACCTTGGTTTCTCTTGAGGTCAGCAAGAAAGGATGGAATGGCAGCAGCTGGCAGAGAAATGGACTGGGCTAGCCGGTGAGTGACCGGGACTCAGGGCGTCCGAAAATGCCGGCGGGGATTGTCGTGGTAGCTCAGGGGGGACGTGGCCTCGCAGTCGAGGCAGCGGCAGGTGTCCTGCTCGAAATCCGGCTGGAACCGTTCCCAGACCGCTTCGCCACGTATCACTTCCTGGTTACTGCACTCGCACAGCAGGATACGGGTGTCGTGGGGGCCGGGAGAGTAGAGGATCTTGCTGTGTGGCGGTGCATCCATGAGTGTATTCGCGGTGGTGAAGATCGGATCGTTCATGCGGCGTGACTTCCCTCGGCGCTGTCCGTCATTGGTCATGACGTTACGCACTTTCCACGGCGGCGAATGCAGGCCTGGGGCGGTGTTGGCCGTTCGTGATGTCGCAGCGTCGCGTAGGAAAAAGCTCACGGCGTCGCAGGACGCAGGGTCGTGTCGCGCTCCTCCCGGGGCCGGTCTCGGATCGAGCGGCGGCTCATCGGGGGCGGTGTGAACAGACGGATTTTAAGTCAATTATCGGTGGCTGTCGCGCCGAGGATGTCAGGTGCGACGGATTGGCTCAGCCGCCCCGCGGGGCCAGCAGGATGATGCCGGCGCCGGCCAGGCACAGCGCGGCGCCGAGCAGGTCCCAGCGATCGGGCAGGCGATGCTCCACCGCCCACAGCCAGGCGAGCGAGGCGACGATATAGACGCCGCCGTAGGCGGCATAGGCGCGGCCGGCAACGTCGGCCGAGGAGAGGCTGAGCAGCCAGGCAAACAGCACCAGGCTGCCCAGGCCCGGCAGCAGCCACAGCGCCGAGGCGCCCTGCCGCCACCAGGCCCAGACGCTGAAGCAGCCGGCGATCTCGGCCAGGGCGGCGGCCACGTAGACCGGCAGCGTCAGCATGACGCCGCCGGGGCGGGGGAGGTCGGCAGGGAAGATCGCGCGGCGATCACGCGGTCAGGCGCGCCTCGACGGCGTCGAGGAAGCCGTGCATGTCGACCACGGTCTCGCCGGCCGGATCGGTGGTCTTGCCCTTGAGGTCGCCGGTGACGATGCCGTCGCCGATGGTGTCGATCAGCGCCGCCTTGAGGCGGGTGGCGTAGTCGATGAGCGCCGCGTTGCCCTCGCGCTCGGCCAGGGTCTCCAGGGCGTTGCCCACGGCATAGATCAGCGCGGAGGAGTTGAAGTGCGCCTCCTGGCCGTCGCTCTCCAGGTATTTCAGGTAGAGGTCGTGGGCGGTGCCGTGGGGCGCCTCGAACAGCATGGTGCCGTTCTTGCTCTCGATGATGGAGCTGGCGGTGGCCAGGCTGCCACCGAGGGCGGCGGAGATGTCGGAGAAGATGTCGCCGTCCAGGTTCTGCGCCGGGTAGAGCGCGTTGCGGGGCGGGTCGGTGATCATCTTGATCAGCTGGCTGGAGGGCCGCATGATCATGAACGACGGCGGCGGGGTGTCATTGTGGGCCAGCTCGCGGCGAGCCTCGGTGATGACGTCGCTGAACACCTCGTCGTAGTCCATGTACTCGCGCTTGAGGCCGAAGTAGACCTCCTTGTCCTTGCGCGAGGCGTCGCGGAACACCTGCAGCACCCAGTCCTTGATCGCCTCGCGGTCGTTGGACATCAGCAGGATGGGGTCGCCCTTGTTGACGCGGCGGGCGTGCTTCTCCTCGCCGTCGACCACCACCTTGAGGATGCCGTCCTCCTCGGCGGGCAGGTTGAAGCTGCCGTACTGGTCGCCGCCACCGGCACTCATCCGCGAGATCGACACCTGGGCCTTGCGATCGGGAATGCCGTGTCGCTTGAGCTGTTCGACCAGCTTGTAGAGCTTGCGGCCGGTGTTGTTGTCCGGCACGCCCCACAGCGCGCGTTCGGGCGGGTTGGCGACCAGGCGCGCGGCCTGGGCGTCGATCAGCTCGTAGTGGTAGGCGAGCCCCAGCGATTCGGCCTCGGCCTGGTAGTGTTCGCGGTAGATCGCCTCGATGGCGGCGCGCATCACGCCGTCGTAGCCGGCGATCACGGTGTCCTTGAGGCCCAGGTAGATGTCGCGCTTCTCGTCGAGGGCGCGCCGGAAGAAACGGTGGGCCCAGGCCTTGACGTCCTCGAGGTCGTTGGTGGCCAGCAGCCAGGGGTCGCCCTTGTGGACCTCGCGGTGGTGCAGTTCGACCGGGTCGCCGCTCTCGCCCACGAACAGCAGCTTGACCACGCCGGTGGCGTCGGACAGGGCGTTGTAGCTGTCCTTGATGCCGCCGTGTTCCATGGTCTCGACCTCGATGTCGCGGCCGACCCAGGCCGGGCGCTCGACCTTGAGGTTGCGGAACTCGATGTCCTCGCGGGTGATGTTGCCGCCGATGCCCTTGCGGATGGCGCCGTTGGGCGACTTGGTGGCCAGCGGGTGCAGGGTGGCGGCGTCGAGCTCGGGGTGCTGGGCCAGCAGGGCGTCGCGCTGCTCGCGATTGACCGTCATGCCGGCGTTCTTGATCCCGACCTGGTGGCGGTTGAGCGCATCGATGGCGTCGAGGACGGCCTGGCCGTTGGTGACCAGCCGGTTCTCGGCGGTCAGGTCGATCTCGACCAGCTCGATGTCCAGCGGTCGGGTCACGAAGGTATCGATGATCTTCTCGAAGGCCACCTGGGCCATCTCGTCGCCGTGCAGGATGACCAGCGGGGCCGCCACCTGGATCTTGTCGCTCATCACTCTTCCCGTGTTCGTGCTCGTGGAGTCCACCAGCCTGGCGTCTCCGGGCGAGTTGGCCGGAAGGACGATGGCTGCCGTGCGATCAGGGTGTCATTGTACACGCAAAGTGTCGTCCTCGGGACGGCCGGTGTCGCAGCGATCGGGCCCGCCTGCCAGTCGGACCCGCCGGGCAAGCTCGCTGACGTGGGTCTCGATCACGCCGAGCTCGGCCAGTGCCGTTTCCAGGTGCAGCAGGTAGTCGCGATTGGGGCCGCTCGGCCCCTCGGCCCCGGCGATCTGGCGGGCCATGTCGTCGAGCGGCGCCGGGCCCAGGAAGGCGGCGTTGTCGGCGGTGGCCAGGTAGGTCAGCCCCATGGCGGTGGTGCCGTCCTCGAAGTGTAGCGGGGTGAGCTCGCGCAGATAGCCGTTCTTCTCGCGCACGTCGAGCGGGCGCAGGGTCTCCGGCGTGATGCGGTACGCCATCCCCAGACAGGTGGTGCCTTCCTCGGCGATCAGGGTCGCCACTCGACCCGGGGCCTCGGGCGTGCCGCGATGGTCGTGGGAGCCCTGCCAGAAGCGCCGCACCCAGTCATGGATGCGCGCCGGCCGGCGCTCCAGGTAGGGGAAGTCGGCCTTCCAGATCAGCGAGCCGTAACCGAACAGCCACAGGTCGTCGTGGTCGTCGAAGTGGGTCATGCGCCGGTTGAGCGCGGTGGTGTCGAGCGCCATGGGGGACTGTCTCGTCCTTCGTTGCCGTCGTGGGCGGCCCATGATGCGTGGCGAGGCGCGGCTTGTCGAAGTCCTCGACATGTATTCATTTCATCGTAACCTTGTGCACAAAGTGCGATGACGTAGGATTGACGATCCGACCGACAAGACCGGCCGTGAGCCGGCCCATGAGGAGAACCGACATCATGAGCTTCACTGTTTACCTGTCCGGCGAGATCCACACCGACTGGCGCGAGGAGATCCGCCGCGGCGCCGAAACCGCAGGCCTGGACGTGGCCTTCACCGCGCCGGTCACCGACCACGACGCCAGCGATGCCGCCGGCGATCACCTCGGCCCGCAGAGCGAGGGCTTCTGGCGCGATCACAAGTCGTCCAAGGTCAACGCCATCCGCACCAAGACGCTGATCGAGCAGAGCGATCTGGTGGTGGTGCGCTTCGGCGACAAGTACAAGCAGTGGAACGCGGCCTTCGACGCCGGCTACTGCGCTGCCCTGGGCAAGCCCTACGTGACCCTGCACGGCGACGATATCGTTCACCCGCTCAAGGAAGTGGACGCCGCCGCCATGGCCTGGGCGACCACCCCGGCCGAGGTGGTCGAGATCCTGCGCTACGTTCTGCGCGGCTGATTCCGCGGCCGTCACCGAGGAGAAGCGATGGAAGCGCTATGGATGTGGCCGGCCACCGGCTTCGGCCTCGGCCTGTCGCCCTGGGCGTCGGGTACCGTCGGCTCGCTGCTGGCGCTGCCGCTGGCCTGGTGGCTGATGGGCCGCTCGCGTCGCTGCCGGCTGGGGCTGGCCGCCGCGCTGCTGGTGGCGGCGATGCCGATGTGCCAGCTGGCCTCCGACACCCTGGGCGGCAAGGACGACGGGCGCATCGTGCTCGACGAGATCGTCGCCTTCCCGGTGGCGATGCTCGGGCAGGCCGCGCCTCGCCATCCGCTGACCCTGGCAGGCACCTTCGTGGCCTTCCGGCTGTTCGATGCCACCAAGCCGCCGCCGGTGAGCCAGGTGGAGGCGATGCCCGGGGGAATCGGCATCGTGCTCGATGACCTGGTGGCGGCGTTCTACGCCTGGGCGCTGATGGGGCTCGTCTCCCCCGTCGCTGCGCGGTGGTGGCGGCGCGGGCGCGGCGAGGCCGGGCGATGAGCGGTATCGCAGGTGTCACGACAGAACGGCCGCGGCACCCTGTCGCGGTGGCTGTCGTCCCCGGCCATCCGGGCTATCATGAGGGCCTTTGTTCCGGCCGGGCCCGCCCATGATCCGAACGCTCGTCACTCGCCGCTATCGCCGATCGGTCGCGCGCCTCGCGCTGCTGGCGATGTGGCTGGTGGTGGCCGGGCCGCTGATCGGCCAGCTGAGTGCGGCGGGGCCGGGCCATCATGTCGAGCATCACCATGCGCAGGCCCATGCCGCCGGGCACCGGGTGTCGACGGCCGAGGCGCCGGCCAGCACCGAAGGGGGCTCCTCCGCGGCGGTCCTGCACTGGCAGGTGGCCTGCGGCTACTGCACGCTGTTCCAGCAGATGCCGGTGCTCTCCGCGCTGCTGCCGGGCGTCGTTCCCTTGGCCTCCCATGCCATCACCGCCCCGGTGGTGGCGACCCGCGCGGCCCATGGCGGGCCCGCGGTCTTTCCCCAGGCGCCGACCCGCGCGCCACCCCGATATCGCTCGTGATCCCCCCGATGTGAATCGCATCGCCTTCGCTCGCCGGCGTCGACCAGACGCGCGGCGAGGGCGTGCGTCGTCATGACTCTTCGAGCGAGACTCCCATGAGCCACCCTTCCGCAAGCCGTCCTGCCATGCGCCAGAGGGCGCAGGACCTCTATCGCGCCGTCTGGCGCTGGCACTTCTATGCCGGCCTGATCGTCCTCCCGTTTCTGATCTCCCTGGCGATCACCGGTGCCCTTTATCTCTTCCACGACGACATCGATCGCTGGTGGCACGCCGACTTGATGACGGTCGAGGCCCGCCAGACGGCCACGGTCGCCCCCAGCGCCCAGCGCGACGCGGCGCTGGCCGCGGTCGACGGCGAGGCGTTCCGCTACGTGCCGCCGGCCGACGCGACCCGGGCCGCCGAGGTCGACGTGACCCGGCCGGACGGCAGCCGGGTGGCGGTGTTCGTTGATCCCTTTGAGGGCGAGGTGACCGGCCAGATGCCCTACCGCGGCACCGTGATGTGGTGGGTGCGACAGCTGCACAGCCTCAGCCTGTTCGGCAATGAGGCCAGCATGCTGATCGAGATCGTCGGCGGCTGGACCATCCTGCTGGTGCTGACCGGCATCTACCTGTGGTGGCCGCGGGGCCGGCGCGGCGGCGTGGTGTCGGTGCGCGCCCGGCCCGGCAAGCGGGTGTTCTGGCGCGACCTGCACGCGGTGACCGGGCTCTTCGTCGGTGGCTTCCTCCTGTTCCTGGCTGTGACCGGCATGCCCTGGTCGACGGTGTGGGGCAGCAAGGTCAACGAACTGGCCAACGGCCACAACTTCGGCTACCCGGACGGCGTGCGGGTCAACGTGCCGATGTCCGAGGAACGCCTGGCCGAGCGCGAGACCACCACCTGGTCGCTGGAGCAGGCACAACTCCCGACCTCCGAGGCCATGACGGATGCCGGCGCGGCGGCGCCGATCGGCCTCGACCGGGCGGTGGCGATCCTCGAGGCGAAGGGGCTGGCGCCGGGCTATGCGGTCAACCTGCCGAGCGGGCCTGCGGGCGTCTACACCGGTTCCGCCTATCCGGACGACCTGAGCCGACAGCGGGTGGTGCACCTCGACCAGTATCGCGGCGAGGCGCTGCTCGACATGGGCTACGCCGACTACGGCCCGCTGGGGCGCGGCCTGGAATGGGGCGTCAACGTGCACATGGGCCAGCAGTACGGGGTGGCCAACAAGCTGATCCTGGCCCTGGCCTGCGCCGGCATCGTGCTGCTGTGCGTCTCCGCGGCGGCGATGTGGTGGAAGCGCCGCCCGGCCGGGAAGCTCGGGGTGCCGCCGGCGCCGGCCGATCCGCGCCGGCTGCGCGGCGTGCTGGCGCTGCTGGCCATCGGTGGGGCGATCTTCCCGCTGGTCGGCGCCTCAATGATCGTGATGGCCGTGGTGGATGCGCTGGTCAGGCGCCGCGGGGCAGCACGGCGCGCGGTCTCGGTCTAGTCCTTTTCCGGCTAGCCCTTCTCGGCAGGAGGCGGCGGGAAGCGCACGTCGAACCCCCGGGCGTCGAGCTGGCGGATGTCGCTGGGGCGGCCCTGGTCGTCGAGCTCCACCAGGCCGATGCCGGCGCCGTTCCACAGCCGTTCGCCGGCCTTGGCGCGGTCGGGGTCGCGGGGGCGGATGTGCATCGGCCGGCGCTGGGTGAACCAGTTGAGCGGCGAGCGCGGCGCGTAGAGCCAGCGGTTGGCGCGGTCGAAGGCGTCGAGCAGGGTGTCGGGGAAGGCGTTCTTGAGCCCGCTGGAGGTGATCTGCCACAGCCGCGGGCCGCCGCGTCGGTGGCGGATGCGGATGTCGTAGGCGAAGGAGTAGTGCACGTCGCCGGAGAGGATGACGTAGTGCCCCGGGGTGCGCGAGTGGCGGAAGATGTTGAGCATCACGCTGGCCGCGCCGCGGTGGGCCATCCAGTTCTCGGCGTCCACCAGCAGCGGCTTGCCGGCCAGGGTGAACAGCTTCTGGATGCCTTCGATCAGCTTGACGCCGAACATCGGCGCCGGCGAGACGATGATCGCCGAGGGCGCGTCGAGCAGCTGCTGCTGGAAGTCCGACAGCGCCTCCCAGTCCATCAGCCCCGAGGGCCGGCGCGGGCTGCGCTCGCTGCGCCAGCGGCGGGTGCGGGTGTCGAGCACCACCAGCCGGGGCGTGCCCGGCACCTGGAACTCCCAGCCCTCGAAGCGCTGCAGGTGGTGCAGGCAGGCGTCGTGGGGCTCGGCGGGCAGCCAGTCGTCGCTCTCCTTGGCGGCATCGAGCAGCGCGGCGGCCTCGTCCATCGGTGCGGCCAGCCGCTCCGGATCGTTGCCCCAGCCCTGGCACAGCAGGTAGCCCAGCAGGGCGTTGCCGAGAATGCGTCGCGAGAAGGGATGGCCGTAGGCGCAGGCTTCCCAGTCGGCGGTGAGGTTCCAGTCGTCGGTGATGTCATGGTCGTCGAAGATCATCAGCGACGGCACATGGGCCAGCAGCCGGGCGGCCGCCGGTAGGCCCTCGACGAAGCGCTCGAGGATGGCGGCCTCGTCGTCGAAGGCCGCGCCATCGTCGGCGGAGATCGCCGGCTTGCGGATCGTCACCAGCCGCCAGGGCACCGGCGACCATACCAGCAGGTACATGGCCATGACCTCGGCGAAGGTCATCAGGTGGTTGCGGGCGTGGGCCGAGGTGAACACCGGCTTGCGGGCGCCGGCGAAGACGCGCTCGCGCAGGTTGGCGCTGCTCTCCACGTCGGGCAGCAGCTCCTCGCGGCGATAGTAGGTCGCCTCGGCGGCGTAGAGGCCCTGGCTGTCGGCCACGGTGGCGCCCTCGAGCGGCTCGTCGAACAGGCCCAGGCGCCGGATCAGGTCGTGGATCGCCACCAGGGTGGGGCCGGCCACGTCGTCGGCGTAGATCTGATCGCCGGTCATCAGCAGCCAGGCCGGCCAGGCCTCGGCGTCGTCGCGGCGCTCGGCGAGCCAGCCGTCGGCACGCACCAGGGCGTCGGGGCCGTCGTGGTGGGGGCGGCGGCAGGAGCCGTGCAGCAGCCGGCGGTGGTCCTCGGCCAGCACGAAGCGCGGGCGACGGGCCTGCTCGTGCAGCAGGTGCGGGGCCCAGTCGGCGATGCCGGTCTCCTCGCCGCCGTCTTCGCCCGCCAGGCGCAGGTCGTAGTCGATGGCCACGCCGACGGGCAGCGGCGTCTCCAGCGCCACGTCGACCAGGTGCAGCACCGCGTGGCGGCCCAGCGGCAGCCGGCGCACCCGGCGCTCGTTCAGCGCCAGCCGGCGCGGGCCATGGCCCTCCGGGTGCAGCAGCAGCTTGCCCGTCAGCGGCTTCGAGCCGACCAGCCAGATCCGCACGCGGTCCGGGGCGAGGCGGCGCAGGATCGGGCCGGCGAGCACGTCCGGGAGCTCGGCGGAGGCGGCAGTATCGGGGCGGGCGATATCGGCTGACGTCATTGTCGAGGCGCTCCCTGAAGGTGCTGATGAGGTCGGGAGGCGTGAGTGAGCGACACGCCAGGCCCTGCTCGGGTCAGCCCATGGTAGCCGACAACGCGCCGTGGACGGGAGTCGTCTCCCGGCGACGCGGACCCGATTGACCGATGGGTTGGACGCAGGTTTAGACTGAGCCGCATCTCGGAGCAGGCGTCACGGTTCAGCCAGGGAGGTAGCGGATGACCGGGTTTCTGACACAGTGGCACGAGGCGGCGATCACCAGCCTCGGTTTCTTCTGGATGGCGCTCTGGGCCTTCGTCCTGGGCTATCTGATCAGCAGCCTGATCCAGGTGCTGGTGAGTCGCGAGCGCATGCAGCGTGCCATGGGGCGGGACGGCCCCCGCAGCATGCTGCTCGGTACCTTCTTCGGGTTCATCTCCAGTTCCTGCAGCTTCGCGGCCCTGGCCACCACTCGGGCCCTGTTCCAGAAGGGAGCCGGGCTGGCGCCTTCCATGGCCTTCCTGCTGTCGTCCACCAACCTGGTGGTGGAGCTCGGCTTCGTGATCGCGATTTTCCTGGGCTGGCCGTTCGTGGTCGGGGAATACGTCGGCGGCGTGATGTTGATCCTGTTCGCCTGGGCGTTCATCCGCCTGACCTCGCCGGATCGGTTGATCGCACGGGTGCGGGAGCGACTCGGCGGCGAAGACGATGGGGACGATGACGATACGCCCCCTGACTGGCGTCGTCGGCTCACCAGCCGGGAGGGCTGGGAGCGTATCGCACGAACCTATGTCATGGAGTGGCAGATGGTGTGGAAGGACGTGCTGATCGGCTTCAGTGTCGCCGGCATCATCGCTGCCTTCGTGCCGCGTTCCTTCTTCCAGGCGCTCTTTCCGGGGGCCGGAACGGAAGCGGGGGCGCTGGAACTCGTGGCCCAGGCGGTGATCGGCCCGGTGGCCGCCTTTTTCACCTTCATCGGTTCCATGGGCAACATTCCCCTGGCGGCGGTCCTGTTCGACAACGGCGTGAGCTTCGCAGGGGTGATGGCGTTCATTTTCTCCGACCTGGTGGTGCTGCCGGTACTGCGCATCAATGCACGCTACTACGGCTGGAAGATGGCGTTTTATCTACTGGCGGCTCTGCTGTCGGGCCTCGTACTGACGGCACTGCTGCTGCACCTGGGCATGGATGTGCTGGGCGCTCTTCCGGACGCCTCCGTCACGGGGCGCATTACCGAGCGTGAGTTCTTCGCCCTGAACTATGGCTTCTTCCTCAACCTTGCCTTCCTGGCGATGTCCGTGGTCCTGATATGGCTGTGGTGGCGAGCTCCGGCGGAAGAGTGTCACCACCATCACCACGCTGAGGGGAGTCCCTCGCTGGGGGCTCGTGCGCTGCAGGGCCTGGTGGCGCTGTCGCTCGCCTGGCTGGCGGGCGGGCTGCTGCTGGCGCCGCTGATCGGCTGACGCGGCCCTACCAGTGCAGGGGGTAACGGCGGTGGCGGGCCAGATTGTTGACCAGGATGGCGACCAGCAGCATCACCGTGCAACCGAGCCCGATCGGCACCAGCGGGAAGAGCCAGCCCAGCGCATGGACCTCGGGGCCGCCGATCACCGCGATCAGCGCCGAGGCCGCGCCCGGGGGATGCACGGTTTCGGTCAGCTGCATGGCCAGCACCGACAGCGAGACCGCCAGGGCGACGGCCATTGCCGTGGCGCCCAGCCACTGGAAACAGGCCACGCCGATCACCGCCGACAGCATGCTGCCCAGCACCACGTTGCGGGGTTGCGCGAAGGGGCTCGCCGGGGCGGCGTAGATCAGTACCGAGGTGGCGCCGAAGGAGCCGACGACCAGCAGGTGGACGTCCAGCCACTGCTCGCTGAGCCAGGCCACCGCGCTCATGCCGGCGAAGGCGCCGAGCCATGACCAGCAGGCGTCGCGCCAGTCGACGTCGCCGCGTCGATAGCGGCTGCCGCGCATCTTGTTGAAGTAGGTCTTCATCGTCGTTGTCGTGCACAAAAAGGGCGCATTAAGGTGCCAAAATGCACCAGAAAGGTAAAGGTGCGCCCGCGCGACGGGCCTCGGGTTATGCTGGAAGGGCGCATTCAAGGACGACCAGGAGAGAGGCCCGATGGCTCACCATCACGACCATGCTCACTCGCATGCCCACCCTCATGGGCACGGCCATCATCACGCCGGGGCCGACAGCCAGCGTCGGCTGGCCTGGGCGGTGGCGCTCACCGGCGGCTTCATGGTCGCCGAGGTGGCCGGCGGTATCCTGTCCGGCTCATTGGCTCTGCTGGCCGATGCCGGTCATATGCTCACCGACACCGCGGCGCTGGCCCTGGCCTGGTTCGCCGCCCGGCTCAGCCGGCGCCCGGCGGATCACCGCCGCACCTACGGCTACGACCGGGTGCAGATCCTGGCCGCCTTCGTCAACGGCCTGACGCTGATCGCCATCGTGGTCTGGATCGCCATCGAGGCGGTGCGACGCTTCCTCTCGCCGGTCGAGGTAGCCGGCACCCCGATGCTGGTCATCGCCGCGCTGGGGTTCGTGGTCAACCTGGCGGTGTTCGCCATCCTCCACCTGGGCGACCGCGACAACCTCAACGTCCGCGGGGCGGCGTTGCACGTGCTGGGCGACCTGCTGGGCTCGGTGGCGGCCGTTGTCGCCGCGCTGGTGATCCTGGCCACCGGCTGGACACCGATCGACCCGCTGCTGTCGTTGCTGGTGGCGGCGCTGATCCTGCGCAGCGCCTGGCGGCTGACTCGCGAGTCCGGGCATATCCTGCTGGAGGGCGCGCCGGCCTCGCTGGACGTGGCGCGCATCGAACAGGAGCTCCCCGAGCGGCTGGACGGCGTGCATGACGTGCACCACGTCCACGCCTGGTCGATGACGCCGGGGCGCCATCTGCTGTCGCTGCACGCCGCCGTGGAGGAGGAGGCCGACCGCGAGGCGACCCTGGTGGCGATCAAGGCGGTGCTGCTCGAGCGCTTCGACGTGGCCCACGCGACCATCCAGCTCGAGTCTCGCGGCCGCTGTGCCGACGCCCCGGGCCCCGCGGCGGCTGACGATCATCGCCACTGAGGCGGCTCGTCACGGTCCTCTTGTCGCAGATCTCTTACCACAGATCCCCTGCCGCAGATCCTTACCACAGGCCCAGGTGTTCGGTGAGGATGGCGGTGCCGATGCCGATCAGGATCACCCCGCCGAGCACTTCGGCGCGCTGGCCGATCATCACGCCGAGGCGGCGACCCAGCATCACGCCGAGGGTGGCCATCAGGGTGGTGGCGGCGCCGATCGCCAGGGCGGTCAGCAGGATATTGACGTCCATGAAGGCCAGGCCGATCCCCACGGTGAGGGCGTCGAGGCTGGTGATCACGGCGGTGGCGGCGATCAGCCACCAGGCCTGACACCCCGGCTTGGCGGCGGGGGCGTCCTCGTCGGGTTCGGGGGTCTCGAGGCCGGCGCGGATCATGCGCACGCCGAGGACGGACAGCAGCACGAAGACGATCCAGTGGTCCCAGTGGGAGATGTACTCATGGGCGCTCTGGCCCAGGGCCCAGCCGATCAGCGGGGTCAGGCCCTCGATCACGCCGAAGATCAGGCCGGTGCGCAGGGCTTCGCGGAAACGCGGATGGTCGACGGCGGCACCCTTGCCGATGGCGGCGGCGAAGGCGTCGGTGGACATCGAGAAGGCCAGCAGGGTGGTGGACAGCGGGGTCATGGCAACGATCATACCGGCCGGGCGATTCACCACGACGATACGACACGCCCGGCCTTGGGCGCCGTACCGTCGATGGTCTCGCCGACCTGGCGCGTGGCGCTCACACGACAGGCGTGTGGAACGACGCGCCGGCTCACCTGCCACGGCGTTGGCCGACTATGTTGACAGGCGATCTCGCGCGGTGGGCGCGAGCCAGCTACTCCCCAGCGAGGGTCGTCCGGTCGCGATGATGGGGCGACGATAGTGTCCGCCCATGACCGGGATCGACGTAGCCTATCATCGTCGTGGGGCGGTTGCATCCCGGGCGTCGTCGAGGAATGCCCGGGCGTCGCTCACACCAGCTTGCTCTCGCGCAGCCGCAGCAGGCTGGCCGGCGCCGACCAGCTGTCGGCGCTGGCGAAGTCCCAGTAGTCGGCGAAGATCGCATGGCGAGCCGCATCGCCCTCGATCAGGGCGTCGGGGGCCACGAAGTCGAACAGGGTCGCCAGGGTGCGAACCTCGTGGCGCGAGACGCGGCGGATGATGTGCTCCGGGCCCAGCTCCCCGGGGTGGCGGAGTCCGGCGGCGGCCAGCATCTCGGCCAGGGCCTCGCGGGTACCGGCCTGGAAGCGCGCGACCCGGTCGGCCTTGAGCGGCACGTCGAGCCGGCTGCCGCGCAGCGGGTTCTGGGTCGCCACGCCGCTGGGGCAGCGATCGTTGTGGCAGCTTCGGGCCTGGATGCAGCCCAGCGAGAACATGAAGCCCCGCGCCGAGTTGCACCAGTCGGCGCCCAGCGCGATGGTGCGGGCGATGTCGAAGGCGCTGATCACCTTGCCCGCGGCGGCGATGCGCACCCGCTCGCGCAGGCCCGCGCCGACCAGGGCGTTGTGCACCAGCAGCAGGGCGTCGGTGAGAGGCATGCCCAGCCGATTGGCGAACTCCAGCGGCGCGGCGCCGGTGCCGCCCTGTCCGCCGTCCACCACCACGAAGTCGGGGTGTTCGCCTTCCTCGCGCATCGCCTTGACCAGCGCGAACCACTCCCAGGGATGGCCGATGGCCAGCTTGATGCCCACCGGCTTGCCGCCGGAGAGCTCGCGCAGCCGGCAGATGAAGCCGATCAGCTCCCGGGGCGTGGAGAAGGCGCTGTGGGCGGGTGGCGAGACCACGCTCTCGCCCTCGGGCACGTCGCGGGTCGCGGCGATCTCGGCGGTGACCTTGGCCGCCGGCAGGATGCCGCCGTGCCCCGGTTTGGCGCCCTGGGAGAGCTTGATCTCGATCATCTTCACGGCGTCATCGCCGGCGCGCTCGGCGAAGCGGTCGGGGTCGAAGCGCCCCTCGGCGTCGCGGCAGCCGAAGTAGCCGGAGCCTATCTCCCACACCAGGTCGCCGCCGCGGCGATGGTAGGGCGAGATGCCGCCCTCGCCGGTGTCGTGGTAGAAGCCGCCGCGACGGGCGCCGTCGTTGAGCGCGCTGATGGCGTTGGGCGACAGGGCACCGAAGCTCATCGCCGAGACGTTGAGCACGCTGACGTCATAGGGCCGTGCCCGGCCGGCGCCGACGGTCACGCGGAAATCGTCGTCGTCGATGGTCGTCGGGGCCAGCGACGGGTTCATCCATTCGTAGCCGGGGGCCTGCATGTCCTCGAGGGAGCCGAAGGGCTGCTTGTCGATGGTGCCCTTGGCGCGCCGATAGACCAGGCTGCGCTGCTCGCGGGAGAAGGGGACCTCCTCGGTGTCGCGCTGGATGAAGTACTGGCGGATCTCGGGGCCGAAGGACTCCAGCAGGTAGCGTAGGTGGGCGGTGACCGGATAGTTGCGGCTGACGGTGTGGCGGCGCTGAAGGATGTCGTGGGTGCCCATCGCCGCCAGCACGGCAAGGATCAGGGCACCCAGTGCCCAGCCCCAGCCCGGGGCCAGCGCCAGGCCGAGCAGGCAGGCGGCGAGGCCGGCAAGCGTCAGCCCGTAGACGAGAAAACGGCGGGGCGGTCGAGACATCTTCGCACTCCATTGCGATGGGGAAAGGCCCATTGCAAGCCGCGGCCGGGCGAGTGTCAACGCCGGGCCGCCGCGGGACATCCCTTAAGGTTCTCTTAATCCGGGCGGGCGCAGGGTGGAGGCATCCGGCGTCGATCGCCGGCTCGACCAGAAAAGGAGACCACTCCCCATGCCTACCCTGACCGCCACTCCCGATCGCCTCGACGTGCTGCCGGCCCACACCCCGATCGTCAAGCCGATGCCGCCGAGGCTCTCCCCCGACAGCCCGGCGCTGACGGTGCTGACCGACTTCCAGCATGTCGTGCCGCTGAGCGTGCCCGCCGATACTTCCATCGTCGATGCACGCAAGGTCATGGAGCATGGTGGCGTACGCCTGCTGCTGGTGGTCGACAACGACGGCGACTGCGTCGGCGTGCTCAACGCCCGTGACGTGATTGGCGGCCGCCTCATTACCCAGGCCATGCAGCGTCGCGGCATCGACCGCGAGGACGTGACCGTGCGCATGGTGCACACCCCCTGCGCCGAGCTGCACGCGCTGTCGATGGAGCGCCTGGCGGCCCTGTCCATCGGTCAGCTGGTGCGCGAGCTGGAAGCCTATGGCGATCAGCACCTGCTGGTGACCGAAGCCGACCGCCTGGGCCAGCAGCGCATCCGCGGCGTGATCTCGGCCGCCGACATCGGTCGCGCGCTGGGCACCGACGTGGGCACGCTGCCGGAGGCGCGCAGCTTCTCCGATATCTGCCGCGTGGTGCTGGGTCACGAGCTCTGAGGCCTCGATCCGATCCCTCGACCAAGGCCGCAGTGACAGCTGCCGGAGGTCGCGCGACGCTGGACGCCGGACTCGACAAGGAGAGCGTTGCCCGTGAGCGTCGTCGCGACCTTCGATTACATCATCGTGGGGGCCGGTACCGCCGGCTGCCTGCTCGCCAACCGCCTGAGCGCCGATCCCGGGGTCAGGGTGCTGCTGATCGAGGCCGGCGGTCGCGATCGCCACCCCTGGATCCACATTCCGGTGGGGTATCTCTACTGCATCGACAACCCGCGCACCGACTGGTGCTTTCGCACCGAGCCGGCGGCGGGGCTCAACGGCCGCTCGCTGATCTATCCCCGCGGCCGGACCCTGGGCGGCTGCTCGAGCATCAACGGCATGATCTACATGCGCGGCCAGGCCCGGGACTACGACCACTGGGCCGAGCATACCGGCGACGACGCCTGGCGCTGGGAGCGCTGCCTGCCGGACTTCATGCGTCACGAGGATCACTACCGGCTGGACCCCGGCGGCGATGGCGACGCCGCGCACCGCGACTTCCACGGCCACGGCGGCGAATGGCGGGTGGAACGCCAGCGCCTCAAGTGGCCGGTGCTGGACGACTTCGCCGAAGCCGCCGTGCAGGCCGGCATTCCCCGCACCGACGACTTCAATCGCGGCTGCAACGCCGGTGTCGACTACTTCGAGGTCAACCAGCGCAGGGGCTGGCGCTGGAACACCGCCAAGGCCTTCCTGCGCGAGGCCGAGGCGCGCGACGGCCTGACCCTGTGGCACTCCAGCCAGGTACAGCGGCTGACCTTCGGCGCGGGGCAGGGCGGGCGGCCGCGCTGCGAGGGCGTGCGGGTTGCCCGCCAGGGCGAGCTCGTCGAGGCCCGGGCACGCCGCAGCGTGGTGCTGTGCGCCGGGGCCGTCGGCTCGCCGCAGCTGCTGCAGCTCTCCGGCATCGGGCCGGCGGGGCTGCTCGCCGAGCACGGCATCCCGAGGGTTCACGCGCTGCCGGGCGTGGGCGAGAACCTGCAGGACCACCTGCAGATCCGAGCCGTCTATCGGGTCACCGGGGCCAGCACGCTCAATACCCTGGCCGGCAGCTGGGGCGGCAAGGCCCGCATCGGTCTGGAGTACCTGCTGAAGCGTTCGGGGCCGATGAGCATGGCGCCCTCCCAGCTCGGCGCCTTCGCCCGCAGCTCGCCGGAGCGTCCTCATCCGAACCTTCAGTACCATGTCCAGCCGTTGAGCCTCGAAGCCTTCGGCCAGCCGCTGCACGACTTCCCGGCGATCACCGCCAGCGTGTGCAACCTCAATCCCACCAGTCGCGGCTCGGTACGCATCGCCGCCGATAATCCGGCCACGGCGCCGCGCATCGCGCCGAACTACCTGGATACCGAGGAGGATCGCCGTGTGGCCGCCGACTCGCTGCGCCTGACCCGGCGGATCGTTGCCCAGCCGGCCTTCGCCCGCTATGCACCGGAGGAGGTCAAGCCCGGCGCGCACTACCGGAGCGACGAGGACCTGGCGCGGCTGGCCGGCGAGATCGGCACGACCATCTTCCATCCGGTGGGCACCACCGCCATGGGGCGTGACGACGACCCCATGGCGGTGGTCGATTCGCGCCTGCGGGTGCGCGGCGTGGACGGCCTCAGGGTGGTGGATGCCGGCGTCATGCCGACCATCACCAGCGGCAACACCAATTCACCGACGCTGATGATCGCCGAGAAGGCCGCCGCCTGGCTGCGCGACAAAACGTTGTAACGGGGCCGTCATGACTGAGGTATAGTGTCAGGTCTGCGCTCATCGGGGCGCAGGCCGCGTGCCGTGGAGCGGCGAAACGCCTTCACCGCGCGGATTCAACAGGCAATGCGAGGCATGCAAAATGGCGACCGGTACCGTCAAGTGGTTTAACGACACCAAGGGCTTCGGCTTCATTTCTCCGGACGACGGCGGGGACGACCTGTTCGCCCACTTCTCCGAGATTCAGGCCGATGGCTTCAAGTCTCTCCAGGAAGGCCAGAAGGTCTCCTTCGACGTCACCCAGGGCAAGAAAGGCCTGCAGGCGTCCAACATCAAGGCCATCGGCTGAGACGTTGCGTAACGGTTGGCCCCGTCGCCGAGGCGGGGTGAGCCATCATTCACTTTTCATCTAAGTGAATTTCTAAAAATAACTTTTTAGAATATGTGGCGACCGGCACAATAGGGCAGTTCGTACTCTCCCTGGAATGCCCGCCATGTCCCCGGACGCCTGGATCTCGCTCATCGTCGTCGCCGCCGTCTTTCCGATGATGGCGTTGACCCGCATCGGCCCCGACATGGTGCTGATGGGGGCGCTGGTCCTGCTGATCGGCCTCGGCGCGGTCTCCCCCGACCAGGCGCTGGCCGGCTTCTCCAGCAGCGGACTGTTCACCGTCGCCTTCATGTACGTGCTGGTCGCGAGCATTCGCGAGACCGGCGGCATCGATCTGATCATCCGCTACGTGCTGGGACGCCCCAAGGGCGAGCAACGTGCCCTGGCGCGGCTGGTGCTGCCCGTGGCCGGGCTGAGCGGCTTTCTCAACAACACTCCCGTGGTGGCCACCTTCATTCCCGCGGTGCTGAGCTGGAGCCGACGCCTCGGCCTGCCGGCCCATCGCCTGCTGATGCCGCTCAGCTTCGCCTCCATCCTCGGCGGCACCATCACCCTGATGGGCACCAGCACCAACCTGGTGGTGCACGGCCTGATGATCGAGCGCTATCCCTCGCTGTCCATGGAACTGTTCGACATTGCCTGGGTCGGCGTGCCCGTGGCGGCGGTCGGCCTGGCCTATCTGCTGCTGGTGGGGCGGCGTCTGCTGCCGCCGCGCATCGGCGCCGGCGACGTGTTCGAGAACCCCCGCGAGTTCACCATCGAGATGGAGGTGGCCCCGAGCGGCCCGCTGGTCGACAAGAGCGTCGAGGAGGCCGGGCTTCGCCACCTGCAGGAGCTGTTCCTGGTCGAGATCGAGCGCGACGGCAACGTGGTCAGCGTGGTCGGTCCCGGCGAGCGCCTCAAGGGCGGCGACCGGCTGGTGTTCGCCGGTACCTCGGCGGGCGCCGTGGAGCTGCAGCAGATCCGCGGGCTGGTGCCCTCGCATCCCGCCGAGTCGAGCCTGCAGAAGGACTTCAAGGAGCGCCGCCTGGTGGAGGCGGTGGTCTCGGATCAGTGCCAGTTCATCGGCCAGCGCATCCGCGACGGCCACTTCCGCACCCTCTACGGCGCCGCGGTGCTGGCGGTCTGCCGCGGCGGCGAACGGGTGGCGGGGAACCTGGGGCAGATCCGCCTGCAGCCGGCCGACGTGCTGCTGCTGGAGGCACGCCCACCGTTCATCGAGCGCCACCGCCAGTCCCGGGACTTCCTGCTGATCAGCCAGGTCAACGGTTCGGCGCGGCCGGTCCACGAGCGCGCCTGGCTGGCCTGGAGCATCCTTGCCCTGGTGGTGCTGCTCGCCGCCACCGGTATCACCAGCCTGCTCAGCGCGGCCATGCTGGGGGCGGCGGCCGCGGTGCTCTCCGGCTGCTGCTCGATCGGTGCCGCCAAGCGCGGCATGGACACCCAGGTGCTGCTGACCATCGCCGCCTCTTTCGGCCTTGGCCACGCGCTGGAAGCCAACGGCGCGGCCTCGGCGCTGGCCCAGACGGCGCTGGGCTGGGCCGACGGCAATCCCTGGTGGCTGCTGATCGGCACCTACCTGCTGGTGGCGCTGCTGACCGAGCTGGTGACCAACAACGCCGCGGCGGTGATCAGCTTCCCGGTGGTGGTTGCCGCGGCCGAGCACCTGGGCGTGAGCCCGATGCCCTTCGTGGTGGCGGTGATGTTCGCCGCCTCGGCCAGCTTCCTGACCCCGGTCGGCTATCAGACCAACCTGATGGTCTACGGCCCCGGTGGCTACCGGGTCAGTGACTACCTGCGGGTGGGCGCGCCCCTCAACCTGCTGACCGCCGCGGTGGCGCTGGGGCTGATTCCCCTCGTCTGGCCGTTCTAGTTCGCCGCCTGACGCCCCTCGCCGACGCGGACGCTTTGCGCTAGGGTGGCGCTTTTGTGCTGGAGACGAGCCATGAGCGCACCCGACGAGCTGATCATCGAGCCACGCAGCGGACGACCCGCCGACGCCTGCGTGTTCATCCTCCACGGCCTCGGCGCCGACGGCCACGACTTCGAGCCGCTGGTGCCGGCTCTGGGGCTGCCGGACGATCTCGACGTCCGCTTCATCCTGCCCCACGCGCCGCGCCTGCCGGTGACCATCAACGGCGGCATGACCATGCCGGCCTGGTACGACATTCTCGATGCCAGCCTCGATCGCCGCGTGGATGAGGCGCAGCTCAAGGCCTCCGCCGAGCGCATTCAGGGCCTGATGCACGAGCAGATCGCCCAGGGCGTACCCGCCGAGCGCATCATCGTCGCCGGCTTCTCCCAGGGGGGCGCCGTGGCCTATCAGGCAGCGCTGACCTTTCCCGAGCGGCTGGGCGGCCTGCTGGCCATGTCCACCTACCTGGCCACCGTCGACAGCCTCGAGCCCGCCGCGGCCAACCGAGACCTGCCCATCGAGATCCACCACGGCAACGCCGACCCGGTGGTGCCGGAGGCGCTGGGGCAGGCCGCCCGCGACCGTCTCGAGGCGTTGAGCTACCCGGTCCGCTACCGTCAGTATCCGATGCCCCACGCTGTCTGCCCGCAGCAGGTAGCCGATATCGGTCCCTGGATCGCCGCCCGGCTGGGCCGCTGAAAGTGGGGCGGCGCGTTCGGCGTCGCCACCGCGGCGCCTTGCCGAGCGGCGTGTTCAATCGCGTGATCGGACTCTGAACCTGTGGCACACGCGCGGCGAGTGCGTCAGGATGTCGTTCACGGAATCCCGAGGAAAGGAGAAGCCGATGACCCTGTCCGAAGACCTTCGCCTACCGGTGGCCTGCCCGGCCTGTGGTAGCCATGTGATGAGGGTGTCCAGCATCAAGAACCCTGACGATCGCGTTCACTGCGCATCCTGCCAGCGTTTCGTCTGCCTCTATCACGAGGCCTGCACGGTGCTCCGGAAGGGGGCCGGCAGCGAGAGCGAGGCGCTGATCGAGAAGGCCTTCAACCGCGGGCACTGATGCGGCTCTCGTCGCGGCGCCAGACGCCGTCTGCATGACAACGGGCCGGCACCGAGAGGTGCCGGCCCGTGTCGTTCTAGAGAGGACGTTCTGGGGTCAGAGCAGCTCCTCGCCGGCCAGGGCCAGGCGCGAGCGCTCGACGCTCTTCAGGGTGACGTGGCCGGCGTGAGGCCAGTCGCGGAAGCGTTGCACCACCGCCGCCATGCCGCAGGTGTTGGCGGTGAGGTAGGGCGTGTCGATCTGGCCCACGTTGCCCAGGCAGACGATCTTGGTGTTGCGTCCGGCCCGGGTCAGCAGCGACTTGAGCTGCTTGGGCGTGAAGTTCTGTGCCTCGTCGATGATCAGGAAGGTGTCGTTCAGGGTGCGGCCGCGCATGAAGCCCGGGGCGCGGATCTGCACCCGCGATCCCAGCAGCTGGCGAGTGGCCTCCTGGTTCCAGGTGGTGCTGCCGTCGTGCTCGTCGCGCAGCAGGTTGTCCATGTTGTCGTGGAAGGCCCCCATCCAGGGCGACATCTTTTCCTCCTCGGTGCCGGGCAGGTAGCCGATGTCCTCGCTCATCGAGATCGGCGCCCGGGTGAACACGATGCGCTCGAAGCGTTTGGTATCGAGGGTCTGCTGGAAAGCGGCGGCGAGGGTCATGAAGGTCTTGCCGGTGCCGGCGCTGCCGGCGATGGTGACCAGATCGATATCGTCGTCCATCAGCAGGTTCAGGGTGAAGTTCTGCCGGCTGTCGTGGGCGTGAACGCCCCACACGCTGGCGCCGTGGCGATAGTTGGTGAGCAGCTCCAGATGAGCGTTTTTCGGCCCCAGCTCGCGCACCACGGCCTCGAAGCTGGCCTCGTCGTCGCTGTCGGAGACCAGCATGCCCAGGTGCCAGTCGGCGGGAATCTCGCCTTTCAGGCGATACACCACCTTGCCGCTGTCGTCGCGGTCGACCTTCACGTCGGCCTTGAAGTTCTCCCACAGGCCTCGGCCGTCGTGGCCCGCTTCGGGGTAGACCCGGGCGCCGCCGAGCATGGCGTCGCTGTCGTCGAAGGCGCGGTCGGTGAGGTAGTCCTCCACCGGCACGCCCACCGCGGCGGCCTTGACCCGCAGGTTGATGTCCTTGGTGACCAGGATCACCGAGGCGTCGGCACGCTCGTCGCGCAGCCGGCAGGTCTCGGTGAGCAGGCGGTTGTCGGGGCTGTTCTCCAGGTGATCCGGGGTTTCGAGGTCGTCGTAGCAGAGCAGGCGCAGCCGGCCTTCGGGGCCGTTGAGACGCGGGATGGGAATGCCTTCGCGGATCTGGCTGAGATCGACGTTGGCGGTGAGGTCCGAGAGGGTCCGGCTGACCTGCCGGGCGGTGCGGGCGATCTCGCGGATGCCGTTCTTGTGCTTGTCGAGCTCCTCGAGCACGGTCATGGGGATGACCACTTCGTGCTCATCGAACTGGTAGAGGGCGGCGGGGTCGTGGATCAGGACATTGGTGTCCAGCACGTAAAGCCGGGTGGCTTTCTTTTCGATGCGTACCATCGGCGCGGCTCTCCTGATTGTCACCGGGACGACGTCACAACAGATGACGCCTCGATGTCGACACTGTCAGCGCGGGATGTCGGTTCCGTGACAGACGCGACGTGCAGGCCTGGGCTCCGGGCTCACCTCCTCGTTTGATGGCAGCGGTCTCTTCATCAGACCGTCATATGCGGGTTTCGATTCCAGCATGGGTCAAATCTGCTGCTTTGCACAATCGACGTTTTCTCAACGTACCAACGAGAACGACCGGCGCCCCCGGCGCCGGTCGTGGACATTCGTGCGGTCAGCGTCAGGTCAGGCCAGGATCTGCACCTCGTCGCCTTCGAGGCGCAACGGCCAGGTGCGCAGGCGGACCGTTTCGTCCTCCAGGCACTGGCCGTCGTGGAGGCGGAAGTGCTGCTTGTAGAGCGGCGAGGCCACCACCGGCTCGCCCCGGGCGTCGCCGACGATGCCGCGGGCGATGACGTTGGCGCCGGAGAAGGGATCGCGATGATCCACGGCGTAGAGCTCGGTGGCGTGGCCAGGAAGGTAGAAGAGGGCCACCTGGGCCGTCCCCTCGGCGGTCTCGATCCAGGCGGCGACGCCGGAGTGGGCCACCAGGTCGGCCCGGGTGCACAGGGTCTGCCAGGTCTGGGTCATGGTCGGGGCTGCTGCGGTTGCGGTGGTCATGGGTAAGTTCCTCTCATTTCTCGTTCGCCAGGGAGCTTGTGGGGACCACTTCTGAATGATCGGGAGTGAACAAGCTTCCTCGTATATGTATCGGGAAATCGGCGAGCGAGATGAAGCGCTAGGCGCGCGGCGCACCGAAGGCGAGACATAACGGGTTGTTAGGCGAGCCTTCGGGGTGCCGCGCAACGACGCGATTCGCTCGCGCAGCCATTTCCTTTAGGTGGGCCGCAGCTGGCCGCGCTCCTCGGTGACGATAATGTCCGGGTCGGGCCGGGCATCGTTGACGAAGCTGCGGAAGCGCTTGAGCTTCTCCGGGTCGTTGATGGCGCCCGCCCATTCGCACTCATAGTTGTCGATCACGGTCTGCATCTGCGCCTCGAGCTCCTCATTGATCCCCAGGCTGTCTTCGAGCACCACGGCCTTGAGGTAGTCCAGGCCACCCTCCAGGTTCTCGCGCCACACCGAGGTGCGCTGCAGGCGGTCGGCGGTGCGCACGTAGAACATCAGCAGGCGGTCGATGATCGTGATCAGCTGCGCGTCGTCGAGATCGGTGGCGAAGAGCTCGGCGTGGCGCGGGCGCATGCCGCCGTTGCCGCACACGTACAGGTTCCAGCCGTGCTCGGTGGCGATCACGCCGATGTCCTTGCTCTGGGCCTCGGCGCACTCGCGGGTGCAGCCGGAGACCGCGAACTTGAGCTTGTGCGGCGAGCGCAGGCCCTTGTAGCGATGCTCGAGGCGGATCGCCATGCCCACGCTGTCCTGCACCCCGTAGCGGCACCAGGTGCTGCCGACGCAGGACTTCACGGTACGCAGCGACTTGCCGTAGGCGTGGCCGGTCTCGAAGCCGGCCGCGATCAGCTCGCCCCAGATATCGGGCAGGTCCTCCAGCCGGGCGCCGAACAGGTCGATGCGCTGGCCGCCGGTGACCTTGGTGTAGAGCGCGTACTTCTGCGCCACCTGGCCCAGCACCACCAGCTTGTCCGGGGTGATCTCGCCGCCCGGCACCCGCGGCACCACCGAGTAGGTGCCGTTCTTCTGCATGTTGGCCATGAAGGTGTCGTTGGTGTCCTGCAGCGGGATGTGCGCGGCGTCGGTGATCGGCTCGTTGAAGCAGGAGGCCAGGATCGAGGCCACCGCCGGCTTGCAGATATCGCAGCCCAGGCGATGGTCGTGGGAAGCGCCGTGCTTGTCGATCAGCTCGCCGAAGGTCCGGATGCCCTCGACCCGCACGATGTCGTAGAGCGCCTGGCGGGTGTGGGCGAAGTGTTCGCAGATCGACTGATCGACCTCCACGCCGCGGGCCTCGAGCTCGTGGTCGACCACGTTCTTGAGCAGCGCCGCGCAGCCGCCGCAGCCGGTGCTGGCCTTCGTCTCGGCCTTGACCGCGCCGAGGTCCATGGCGCCGGCGTCGAGGCTTTCGCAGATCGCGGCCTTGGTGACGTTGTGACACGAGCAGATGGTGGCGTCGTCGGGCAGGGCGTCGGCACCCAGGGTCGGCGCCCCCTCGGAGGACGGCACGATCAGCGCCGCCGGATCCTCGGGCAGATCGAGGCCGTTGGCGTAGACCTGCATCAGGGTGTCGTAGGCGTCGTTGTTGCCCACCAGCATGGCGCCGAGCAGCTTCCTGCCGTCACCGGAGACCACCAGCTTGCGGTATTCCTGCTTGATCTCGTCGAGGTAGCGGAAGGTCCGGGCGCCGGGACTGCGATTGCCGTGGGCGTCGCCGATGGCGCCCACGTCGACGCCGAGCAGCTTGAGCTTGGTGCTCATGTCGGCGCCCTCGAAGGTCAGCTCGCCGCCCAGCAGGGTGTCGGCGGCGACCTTGGCCATCTGATAGCCGGGGGCCACCAGGCCGAAGATGCTGTTCTGCCACAGCGCCACCTCGCCGACGGCGAGGATCGCCGGGTCGCTGGTCAGGCAGCGGTCGTCGATCACCACGCCGCCGCGCTCGCCGATGTCCAGCGCACAGTCGCGGGCCAGCTGGTCGCGGGGGCGGATGCCGGCGGAAAACACGATCAGATCGGTCTCCAGCACCTTGTCGTCCTGGAACACCATGCGGTGGCGGCTGGCCTGGCCGTCCTCGATGTGCTGGGTGGCGCGGTCGGTGAGTACCTGCACGCCCAGCGCCTCGATTTTCTCGCGCAGCAGCTCGCCGCCCTCGGCGTCGACCTGCATCGGCATCAGCCTGGGGGCGAACTCGACCACGGCGGTGTCGAGATCCAGGCCGCGCAGGGCGTTGGCGGCCTCCAGGCCCAGCAGGCCGCCGCCGACCACCACGCCGGTGGTGGCGTCCGCGGCGGCCGCGCGGATGGCGTCGAGATCGTCCAGGGTGCGGTAGACCAGGCAGTGGTCGCGCTCATGGCCGGGAATCGGCGGCACGAAGGGGAAGGACCCGGTGGCCAGCACCAGCCGCGCATAGGGATAGCGGCCCCGGCCGGTGATCACCTCGCTCGCGTCGCGGTCGATGGCGGTGACTTCCTCGGCGAGGCGCAGCTCGATGCCGTGCTCGGCATAGAAGTCGGCGTCGCACAGGGCCAGCGACTGGGCGTCCCGGCCGGCGAAGTACTCGGAAAGATGCACGCGGTCATAGGCGCGGTGGCGCTCCTCGCCGAACACCGTGATGCGGTAGTGCTCGGTGGCGCCGCGTTCGATCAGCTGCTCGACCAGATGATGGCCGACCATGCCGTTGCCGATGATGATCAGCGGGGGATTCGCTTGGCTGGGCGTGTTCATGCGGCTTCCTCCTGCGGGGAGCGGTCCTGGGCGTGGGGCGTGGCGGGATTCGGTGTCGCGGCATTCGTGGCGTCGAGCAGGGCCCTGGCATCGGCCGGGCCGAACAGCAGCGCCTGACGGCAGGCGTCGAGATGGCGGCCGGCCAGCGCCTCGGCGAAGTACCAGGGGCCGGCGGCGGTATCGCCGAAGAGCACGGCGCCCTCGAGGCGGCCGTCGCGCAGCAGCAGCCGGCGATAGTCGCCGTGTTCGGGGTCGTGGTAGGTCAGCACCTCGTGGTCGTCGTCGGGTTCGATGGGGCCGAAGGCGTACAGCGAGATGCCGCTGATCTTGAGCTTGGTAGCACATGGCCGCTCGACGTAGCGCGGCGTCTCGTCGTCGGGCGTCGTCTCGTCGGGGCAGGTGGCGAGGTGAGCGGCCAGCACCTCGACCTGGCGCCAGATCGGCTCGACCAGGCCATAGGTGCGGCCCTCGAACTCGCAGCATTCGCCCAGGGCGTGGATGGCCGGGTCGCTGCTGGTCAGGCTGTCGTCGACGACGATGCCGCGGTGGACCTCGAGACCGGCCTGGCGACCCAATTCGACGCTGGGCGCGATGCCGATGGCCAGCACCACGCAGTCGGCGGCCAGCCGCCGGCCGTCGGCCAGGCGCACGGCGCAGACGCGACCCCGGCCGTCGTCCTCCAGGCATTCCAGGTCGGCGTCGGTGACGATCTCGAGCCCGCGCCCCTCGAGCTCGGCCTCGAGCAGGCCGGCGGCGGTGTCGTCGAGCTGGCGGTTCATCAGCCGCGAGGCGCGCTGGAGCACGCTCACCGACATGCCATCCCGTTCCGGTGCGCGCTGGTGCAGCGCTCTTTTACGTAATCCCTCGGCGGCCTCCAGGCCCAGCAGGCCGCCGCCGATCACCACCGCGCGGCCGCCGCGCTCGGCGGCGCGGGTCAGGGCGGCGGCGTCGTCCAGATCGCGGAAGGCGTGGACGCCGTCGAGCCCGAGGCCGTCGACCGGCGGCCGCGCGGGGGTGGAGCCGGTGGCCAGCACCAGGCGGTCGTAGGCGATCGCGCGGCCGCCGGCGGTGGTCAGGCGGCGCGCGGCGCGGTCGATGCGCTCGACCCGCTCGCCGAGCACCAGCTCGACGCCGTGTTCGGCGTACCAGTCGGCGTCGCGCAGGGTCAGCGCCTCGCGTTCCATCTCGCCGGCCAGCAGCGGCGACAGCAGGATGCGGTTGTAGGCGGGGCAGGCCTCCGCGCCGATCAGGGTGATGCGGCGCGGCGCGCCCTCGCGCTGTGCCAGCGCCTCGACCAGCCGCTGGCCGGCCATGCCGTTGCCGACGATCACCAGGTGATCGATGGGCGTCGTGAGCGCTGGCGTAGAGCCATCGGGCAACGCCTCTGCGGCTGTCGGGTCATCGGGACTCATCTCGGATTCCCTCCATAAACGCAGAAGACGCCTCGACGCTCCCCGGCATTGGGGAGCGTGGAGACGTCTTCGTCCGGACTTCGAGGTGCGATCGCCGTTGACCGCCGAAGGGCCGTGCCCTCCGTTCTGGCCTGTTCCTATCAAGGTTCGGGCCAGAATCTAGTGAAGATCAGAAAAGTCAGTGGGTTAAGCGGCCATCGTCGGGGGATGACCGCTGGCGAGGCGGTCCCTGGCCGCGCCGTTATGCACGCTCCTGGTGCGTCGCGGCATCGAAATGCACGGGGCTGTAGCAGGTCTCGACCACGTGGCGCTGGAGGGGGACGTCGAGCTGGCGGGCCAGGTGGTCCACGACCCTTTCCATCTCGCCGACTTCCGGGCGCAGCCCGGTGAGACGCTGTTCCACCGGCGGCTCGCCCAGCGGCAGCGTCGGCAGGTGGTCCATGGCGCGATCCAGATAGGGCGGCAGGGCCAGCCAGTCCCGGGCCTGGCGGCGGTGCTCGGGCGCCTCGGCCAGCCAGTCGGCGGTGGCGACCAGGGCGCGGATCAGGGCCGCGAGGGTGGCAGGGTGGCGCTCGGCCCAGTCGCGGGTCACGCCGAGCATTTTCTCGGGATGGTCGGGCCACAGCTGGGCGCCGGTGGCGACGACATGTCCGCCGCCGCGCTGGGCGGCCTGACTGCCCCAGGGCTCGCCGACGCAGAAGCCGTCGATACGGCCCTGCTCGAGGGCTTCGACCATGCGCGACGGCGGCAGGGCGACCAGCTCGACATCGCGATCGGGGTCGAGGCCGCCCAGAGTCAGCCAGTCGCGCAGCTGATAGTGGTGGCTGGAGAAGGGATGGACCATGGCCAGCCGCGGACGCGGCGCGCCGCGCCGGCGCAGTCGCTCGGCGAAGTCACGGGCGTTGACGGCCGGGTCGCGGCCGCCGGGCGAGTCGTCGAGGGGGGCGGCCATGCCCTCCGCCCAGTAGGACGACAGCACCAGGGTATTGCCGTTGCGGCCGAGCACCAGCGGCGCCAGGGCGTCGCAGGGCGGCCCGGAGGCGCCCAGGCTCATGGCCAGCGGCAGCGGAGCCAGCAGCTGGGCGCCGTCGAGCATCCCGGCGGCCAGCTTGTCGCGCAGGGTCGACCAGGCGCTCTCCCGTGACAGCGTGACGTCGAGCTCCTCGGCGGCGAAGAAGCCGCCTTCCCGGGCGACGATCGGCAGGGTGGCGTCCAGCAGCGGGACGATGCCCAGGGTCAAGCGGGGGCGCTCGGGGGCATGGGGCATGCTCATAGGCCTTTCTCCAGTCCTTCGAGGATATCGATCACGTTGCCGGCCACCTCGCCGATGCGCTGGCCCCGGTCCATGGCCAGCTTGCGCAGCGTCTGGTAGGCCTGGGGTTCGTCGCAGTCCTGATGCTTCATCAACAGCCCCTTGGCCTTCTCGATGCGCTTGCGGTCGGCGAGCTGGGTGCGGGTGCGGTCGAGCTCCTGGCGCATCGACTGGAAGGCGTCGAAGCGGGCCACGGCGACCTCGAGGATCGCTCGGACCCGGGTCGGCACCAGGCCGTCCACCACGTAGGCGCTGACGCCGGCCTTGAGGGCGGCCTGCATCGACTCGGGGTCGTGCTGGTCGGCGAAGAACACTACCGGCCGCGGGTTCTGGCGATGCAGCTGCGACATGCTGTCGAGGGTGTCGCGGTCGGGGGATTCCATGTCGATGATGACCACGTCGGGCGCGTGGCGCTGGACCATGTCGTTGAGGCTGGCCGGGCTTTGAAGGTGGCAGATCACTTCGTGCCCCTCCTGGCCGAGGGCCTCCTCGACCATGGCGGCGCGCACGCTCTCGTCGTCGACCAGCAGGATTCGCAAGGGCTGGGGCATGGCATAGGGCTCGTGATGGGGGAAACGGTCAACCCAGGCCATGCAAGAGACGTTCCAGCATCGGCGTCGCCGACGCCCGGGCGGCGAGGCGTCGTCGTTGCGCCGAATCCTGCACCATGAGGGCGCGGAGTGCGGTGGGAAACGCGGCGGCCTGGTGCAGGCGACATCGATCCTCCGGACGCGCCGGTCTGAGACGCGGCGCTTTTCGTCCGTCTGGCACACCGATTGCTTCTATCGGGAAAAGACACTCCCGGATCGCCACGGCGGCGATCCACGGCAACGACGCCCACCCCAGTGCCCACCCGGCACGGCGGTGGGCGTCGTCGTGTCGGGACCATGATCGAGGAGAGCACCATGCAACAGGCGCGCACCACCTGCCCCTACTGCGGCGTCGGCTGCGGCGTGACCGTCGACATCGAGGGCGGGCGAATCACCGGCGTGGAGGGCGACGGCGACCATCCGGCCAACTACGGGCGGCTGTGCGTCAAGGGCTCGGCGCTGGCCGAGACCCTGGGCGATCATGGCCGCCTGACCCGGCCCCGGGTCGACGGCGTCGAGGTCGACTGGGACACCGCGCTCGATGCGGTGGCCAGCCGCCTCCAGGCCACCCGCGCATCAGCCGGCGATCACGCCGTGGCGGGCTATCTGTCCGGTCAGCTGCTGACCGAGGACTATTACGTCGCCAACAAGCTGTTCAAGGGCTTTCTCGGCACGCCGCACCTGGATACCAACTCGCGGCTGTGCATGGCCTCGGCGGTGGCCGCCTACAAGCGCTCGCTGGGGGCCGACGCCGTGCCGTGCAGCTACGAGGACCTGGAGGAGGCCGAGCTGGTGGTGCTGGTGGGTTCCAACCTGGCCTGGAACCATCCGGTGCTCTATCAGCGCCTGCGCACCGCCAAGAGCCGCAATCCGCTGATGCGGGTGGTGGTGATCGACCCGCGGGTCACCGACAGCTGCGAGATCGCCGACCTGTACCTGGGACTCAGGCCCGGCACTGACGCCCGGCTGTTCACCGGCCTGCTGGCGTGGATGGCCGACAAGGGACGGCTCGACGACGTCTATCTGGCGCAGCACACCGACGGGCTCGACGCGGCCCTGGCCGCGGCCCGCGAGGACGACGTGTCCATCGCGGCCATCGCCGCCGACTGCGACGTCGACGCCGAGCGCCTGGAGACCTTCTTCTACTGGTTCGCCAGCCAGCTGCACGTGGTGACCCTTTATTCCCAGGGCATCAACCAGTCGTCCAGCGGCACCGACAAGTGCCAGGCGATCATCAACTGCCACCTGGCCGGCGGCAAGATCGGCCTGCCCGGCGCCGGGCCGTTCTCGATCACCGGCCAGCCCAACGCCATGGGCGGCCGCGAGGTGGGCGGGCTGGCCAACCAGCTCGCCGCCCACATGGACTACGACTCGCCCGGCGCCCTCGATCGCGTGACGCGCTTCTGGGCCACCGAGCACCTGACGCCGAGCCTGCCCGAGGCGCCCGGGCACAAGGCGGTGGCGCTGTTCGAGGCCATCGAGCGTGGCGAGATCCAGGCGCTGTGGGTGATGGCCACCAATCCCGTGGTCAGCCTGCCCGACGCCAACCGGGTGCGGGCGGCGCTCGAGACGTGCCCGCTGGTGATCGTCTCCGAGTGCATGGCCGACACCGATCTGCTGCCCTACGCCGACATCGTGCTGCCGGCGTCGTCGTGGTCGGAGAAGGACGGCACCGTGACCAACTCCGAGCGGCGCATCTCGCGCCAGCGCGGGATGCTGTCGCCTCCTGGCGAGGCGCGCCACGATTGGTGGATCGTCTGCGAGGCGGCGCGCCGCCTGGGCTTCGGCGAGGCCTTCGCCTACGGCCATCCCGGCGAGATCTTCGTCGAGCACGCCAGGCTCTCCGGCTTCGAGAACGCCGCCGACGATCCCGGCAGCGAGGCGCGGCTGTTCGACATCTCGGCGCTGGCGGAGCTCGACCGCGATGGCTACGACGCCCTGGCGCCGATCCAGTGGCCGGTGACCGCCGCGGCCCCCCGTGGCACCGCGCGGCTGTTCGAGGACGGCCGTTTCGCCACCCCGGACGGCCGGGCCCGGCTGCTGCCGGTACGCCCGCGCGGCCCAGAGCAGGCGCTCAGCGCCGAGCGCCCGCTGCGCCTCAACACCGGCCGGGTGCGCGACCAGTGGCACACCATGACCCGCACCGCCCGGGCGCCGCGGCTGATGAATCATCGCGCCGAGCCCTTCATCGAGATGACGCCGGAAGACGCCGCCGCCTTCGGCGTCGGCGACCAGCAGCTGGCGCGGCTGACCGGCGCCGGCGGCCAGTACCGCGCCCGGGTGCGGCTGACCAAGGCCCAGCGCCGCGGCGAGGTCTTCGTGCCGATGCACTGGACCGACCGCTTCAGCGGCGCGGCGCGCACCGGCGGCCTGCTCGCCGCCCATCTCGACCCGATCTCCGGCCAGCCCGAAGCCAAGCACGGCGCGGTGAGCCTGGCGCCGCTGGCGCTGGGCTGGGAGGCGACGTTGCTAATCGCCCCCGGAGAATCCGGTGAGGCCGGCGACTTCGCGGGCCGCGACGACGGCGCCTACTGGGCGCGCATCCCGCTGGCCCACTGCCAGCGCTGGCAGCTGGCCGGGGGCGAGCCCGGCGACCAGAGAGACTGGCTGGCCTGGGCACGCCACTGGCTGCCCACGGCGCCGACCCTGTGGAGCGACGACCCGGCCGGCGGCCGGCTGCGCGCCGCGGGCCTCGAGGGCGGCCGGCTGCGCTGGTGGCTGATGGTGGCGCCGCCCGCCGAACTGCCGGGGCTGGCCTGGCTCGACGCGCGCTTCGCCGAAGGTGCGCTCGAGGGTGACGTGCGCCGTCGGCTGCTGGCCGGCTGCGACGCTGGCGAGGGCGATGTCGGCCCGCTGGTGTGCAGCTGCCATCAGGTGGGCCAGACGACCATCGTCGACGCCATCCGCGCCGGCGACGCCAGCGTCGAGGCGCTGGGGGCGCGGCTCGCCTGCGGCACCCAGTGCGGCAGCTGCCTGCCCGAGCTCAAGTCGCTGCTCGAGGAGCATGCCCCGGACACCGCCGGTGCCGGGACCGATTCCCAGACGCCCGATGCCAATACACAAGAGGAGAGTGGCCATGCGCGCTCCGAGCAAGCCAAGAACCCCGTTCGCGTCGCCTGACGCCCTGCGCCGCGGTTTCTCTGCCCTGGCTCGGCTGGGCCAGGGCCTGTCGCCCCGCTTGAGGGCCGGTCGCGTCGGTGAAGCGGACGATGACGCCGCGCGGGTCTCGCTGCGCGGCGAGTGTCGCCCCGGGCGGGTCTATCTGGTCGGCGCCGGCAGCGGCGACGTCGAGCTGCTGACGCTGAAGGCCGCGCGGCTGCTGGCCCAGGCCGATGCCGTGGTCTACGACCGGCTGGTCGGCGAGGAGGTGCTGGCGCTGATTCCCGCCGGCCGCGAGCGCTACTATGTCGGCAAGGCCAGCGGCCACCACAGCGTGCCCCAGGACGAGATCGGCGCGCTGCTGGTGGCGCTGGCGGGGCAGGGCAAGTCGGTGGTGCGCCTCAAGGGCGGCGACCCCGGCGTGTTCGGCCGCATGGGCGAGGAGCTCGCCGCCCTGGCCGAGGCCAAGGTCTCGGCGGAGATCGTCCCCGGCATCACCGCCGCCTCGGCGGCCTGCGCCTCGATGGGCATCCCGCTGACCGATCGCGCCCATGCCCAGCAGCTGCGCTTCGTCACCGCCCAGCTGTGTCGCGAGGGCGGCGCGCCGGACTGGGCCGCACTGGCCCGCCGCGACGAGACCCTGGTGTTCTACATGGGGCTGGCCAAGGTCGAGGCGATCTGCGCCGGGCTGCGTGGCGCGGGGCTGCCCGACGACTGGCCGATCATGCTGGTGGCCAACGCCAGCCAGCCCGAGCAGGCTGCCCTGGTCGGCACCCTGGGCGACATGCCGGCGCGCCTCGCCGAGACGCCGCTGCCGTCCCCCTGCCTGATCGTGGTGGGCAGCGTGGTGCGCATGGCCGATTGGACGCCGGCCCCGTGGCCGCCGGCGTGGGCCTCGCCGCTGGCCCATCGTGGGTCATCTTCCTGTCACGCCCGTGGCGCATCATCCCGAGTCTGACACGATGCCGACGATGCGGGGCAGGAAGGCGTCTTATCGTCGGCCGGATAAGAAGACGTCTGACCGTGAGGAGACCAGGATGAGCAAGGAAATCGAAGATCATCGCCTGTTGAACCCGAGCAGCAACGAGCCGTTCTCCTCGGTGCTGGAAACGCATGTCTCGCGCCGTCGCGTGATGCAGGGCGGTCTCGGCATGGCGGCCATGGCGATGCTGGGCGGCTTCGGCATGGGCGGTCTGGCAGGGCGTGCCGAGGCCGCGGGCGCCGAGAAGACGCCGCTGTCGCTGGCCTTCGAGGCCATTCGTGGTTCGCGTACCGACGCCGTGGTCGTGCCGGCCGGCTATACCGCCCAGGTCCTGATTCCCTGGGGGACGCCGCTCAACGGCCAGGCCCCGGCCTGGCGCGAGGACCTGGCCTTTACCGCCGACATCCAGGCCAACAGCGTCGGCATGCACCACGACGGCATGCACAACTTCGCCCTGGACGAGGGCTCCGCCTCACGCCGCTTTCTGCTGGCGATGAACAACGAGTACATCGACCAGGCCGCCCTCTGGGCGCCCAAGGGCGGGCCCACCAACGCCGAGCAAGGCAAGCGTCCGGCCGAGGAGGTGCGCACCGAGATCAACGCCCATGGCGTGACCGTGGTCGAGCTGCAGAAGATGGACGGTGGTCGCTGGGGCCACGTGGCGGATTCCTCCTATAACCGCCGCTATACCAGCGCCACCGAGATGGCGCTGAGTGGTCCGGTGGCGGGCAGCGACTACGTCAAGACCAAGTACTCCCCGGACGGCACCCTGACGCGCGGTACCAACAACAACTGCGCCAACGGCTATACCCCCTGGGGGACCTACCTGACCTGCGAGGAGAACTGGCCGGGCTACTTCATCAAGGATGCTGACCGCCAGCTCGACGACGACCGCCTTGGCATCGCCGAGGGACGCGGGCGCTACGGGTGGGAAACCGCCGCCGGCGATGCCAGCGAGCGCAACGACGAGTTCGCTCGCTTCAATGCCACCCCGACGGGCGACTCGGCCCTCGACGACTATCGCAACGAGCCGCGCACCTTCGGCTACATCGTCGAGATCGATCCCTACACCGGTGAACGCGCCGTCAAGCGCACCGCCCTGGGGCGCTTCCGTCACGAAGGCTGCTGGCCGGGCAAGCTGGTCGCCGGCGAGCCCGTGGTGTTCTACTCCGGTCACGACTCGCGCAACGAGTACATCTACAAGTTCGTCTCCGAGGCGCCCTGGGATCCGGCCGACGCCAACCGTCCCGGCGCGGCCTATGACCGCCTGGCCCTCGGTGCCAAGTACATGGACGCCGGCACCCTCTACGTGGCGCGTTTCGATGCCGACGGCAGCGGCGAATGGCTGCCGCTGACCCCGAACGCCGAGACCCGCGACGGCCGCCCCCTCGCCGAGGCCCTGGGCCTGGCCGCGGACGATGAGGCCGGCGTGATCGTCCACACCTGTGATGCCGCCGACCTGATGGGGGCCACGCCCATGGACCGCCCGGAGTGGGGCGCGGTGGACCCGGCCTCCGGCGAGGTCTACATGACCCTGACCAACAACTCCCAGCGCACCGAGGAAGGCACCGCCGCGACCTACACCAACGACGGCGGCGATATTCAGGAAGCGGGCGTGGGCTATGCCACGGCGCCGACCAACGCGGCCAATCCGCGGCCCGAGAACGAGAGCGGCCAGGTGATCCGCTGGCGCGAGAATGCCGGCTCGACGCGCTTCGACTGGGAGGTGTTCGTGTTCGGGGCGGCGGCCGGCGATGCCGACAACCTCTCCGGGCTGACCGAGCTCAACCAGTTCGCCAGCCCCGACGGTCTGCACTATGACGACCGCGGCGACGGCCAGGGCATCCTGTGGATCGAGACCGACAACGGCTACGCGGGCGTGGCGGACGACACCAACGATCAGGTGCTGGCGGTGGTGCCTCAGAACGTCAGCCAGGCCGAGGGCGATGCCTCGGTGATCGGCGGCGGCGACCAGGCCCGGCTCAAGCGCTTCGCGGTCGGTCCCAACGGCTGCGAGGTGACCGGCATCTGCTTCACGCCGGACAAGACGGCGATGTTCATCAACATCCAGCACCCCGGGAACTGGCCGGCCGGCGATGACGCCACCGCCGAGACCCAGGGCAGCGTGCGGCCGCGCGCCTCCACGGTGGTGATCCAACGCGAGGACGGCGGCCGGATCGGCGTCTGATCGCGCCGCCTCTGGCATGCCTCGAAACGAAGCGCCCCCGGCAGATTGCCGGGGGCGCTTCGTTGCGTCGGGCAGACGCCAGGGGCTGAACCCCGGACGCAACGGGCTCTCAGTCGTCGCCTCGCTCGAAGGCCTCGAACACCTCGCGACCGGTGAGGTTGCGGGTGTCGTTGGCGAAGGCGTACCAGGGGGGCTTCTCGTCGATGAAGATCTGGCTGTCGAAGGTCCAGGCCTGGCCCACATCGACCAGCCCCGCCGGCACCGCATAGTGCTCGCCGGTCTTGAGGCGATAGAACAGATGCGTGCCGCAGTGGCGGCAGAAGGCGCGTTCGGCCCAGTCCGAGGAGGCGAAGACGGTGACGTTGTCCTCGCCCTCGCCCTCGAGATGGACGCTTGAGACCGATTCCAGCGCCAGCAGCGGCCCGCCACCCCAGGTGCGACACATCTGGCAGTGGCAGGCGCCGATGTTCTGGCGCGAGGCCTGCACCTCGAGGGCCACGGCGCCGCACAGGCAGCTGCCGGTCAGGGTCATGGCGTCATGCATGGCATGCCTCCTCGGGCCGGCTCAGCCCTTGAGATGGGCCAGGATGGCGTCGGCGCTGCTGGCCTCGATGACGCCCTTCTGGGTGTCGACGCCCAGATATTCCACCACGCCGTCGTTGGCGACCAGCGCGAAGCGCTTGCTGCGGGTGCCCATGCCGCCGCCGCTGGCGTCCATGTCGAGGCCCAGGGCGCGGGTGAATTCGGCGTTGCCGTCGGCCAGCATGGTCATCGCCTGGGCATTCTGGTCCTTCTGCCAGGCATCCATCACGAAGGCGTCGTTGACCGCCATGCAGGCGATGGCGTCGGCGCCGGCGGCAAGGATGTCATCGGCATGCACCACGAAGCCCGGCATGTGGGTATTGGAGCAGCCCGGGGTGAAGGCGCCGGGCACGGCGAACAGCACGACCCTGCGGCCGGCGAAGAAGTCGCCGGTGGCGAGATCCTCGGGGCCCTTGGGGCCGTTGGTCTTGATCGTGACGTCGGGGAGGCGGTCACCGGTGGCGATCGTCATGGGGTAGCTCCTTGTGATGAGGGGAAATCGGGATCACGCGTCGGACAGCGGCGGTGTGGGGCGAACCAGGATCTCGTTGACGTCCACGTGTGCCGGCTGGCCGAGTGCATAGAGCGCGGCCGCCGCGATATCGCGGGCCGCCAGGGCAGGCTCGGGGGGCTCGTCGAAGAAGGGCGTGTCGACCATGCCCGGCTCGATCAGGGTCACGCGAATGCCGCTGCCACGCAACTCTTCGCGCAGGTTATAGCCGAGACCTGTCACCGCCCACTTGGTGGCGCCGTACATCGAGCCGGGGATGGTGGCGCGACCCGCGGCCGAGCCAGTGAGCAGCATGTGGCCGCGCGTCCTTCGCAACGCCGGCAGGGTGGCCTGCACGGTGAGCCCCAGGCCATAGACGTTGGTCAGCAGCATCTCTCGCCAGGCCTCGTGATCGGCGCCGCTGAAGCCGCCGGGCGAGCCGCCGCGGCCGGCATTGGCGAAGACCGCGTCGAGGCGTCCGAAGCGCTCGAGGATCTGTTCCACCATGGTTTGCTGGGCGGCCATGTCGGTCACGTCCAGGGCCACGCTCAGCACGTTCTCGGGCCCGAGCTCCTGCTTCAACGGTTCCAGGCGCTCGCGGGACCGGGCGGTCAATACCAGCTTGTAGCCCTCGCGAGACGCCGCGCGGGCCGTGGCCGCACCGATGCCGCTGGAGGCGCCGGTGATCAACAGTACCTGTTCCATTCCGCTCTCCTTGCCGGGGCACAGTGTCTTCCAGAATGGCCATATCCCTCGGGGTCTGCAAACCCGTGGCCTGCCAACGATGACGCCCCCGTCGCGGAACGACGGGGGCGCCGGCGGGACGAGACAGGGCTCAGCGCAGCGACAGCGCGCCTTCTTCCGCACCGCTGGCGGCCTCGCGGTAGGCGGCCTGCTCCTCGGCCTCGACCTCGGGCGAGAAGCGCACCACCAGGGCGCACAGGGAGGCGAGGATCACGGCGATGCCGAGATAGAACAGCCCCTGCTGGTAGGAGAGCGACTCGGCGCGGAACAGGAAGCCGGCGGCGACCGCTCCGGCGTTGCCGCCGGCGCCGACGATGCCGGACACCGCGCCCAGCGCCTTCTTGTTGATGAAGGGCACCACGCCGAAGGTCGCGCCCTCGGCCATCTGCACGAACAGGCTGAACACCAGCATGATGCCGATGGCCAGCGCCAGCACGTGCATCTGCGAGAAGAACATCAGTGCCACGCCTTCGCACAGCATGGCGATGAACAGCCAGCGGACCCGGCCCTTGAGCCCGCCCTGGCGGGCGAACAGGTCGGAGAAGATGCCGCCCAGGGTGCGCGCGAAGAGATTCATCAGCCCGAACAGGCCGGCGATCATGCCGGCGGTGGCCAGGCTCAGGTCGAAGTTGTCGAAGTAATAGATGGCGGCGATGTTGTTGATGGTCAGCTCGACGCCGAAGCAGGCGGCGTAGACCACGAACAGGGCCCAGACGCGCACGTCCTTGGCGGCGGCCTTGAAGCTGGCGCCCATGCCGTGCTCGCCGCTGGCTGGCGGCAGCTCGCCGCGGGCGCGCAGCTCATCGAAGTTGCCGTCCGGGGCATCCTGGGTGAAGCGGTAGTAGGCGATGCCGGTGAGCAGCATCACGATCCCCGGCACGACCATCGCCAGGCGCCAGCCGAGGGTCTCGCTGACGCCGAGCATCAGGATGCCGGAGAAGATCAGCGGCATCACGATCTGGGTGGTGCCGCCGCCGAGGTTGCCCCAGCCGGCGGAGGTGGCGTTGGCGGTGCCCACCACGTTGGGGGCGAACATCACCGAGGTGTGGTACTGGGTGATCACGAAGGAGGCGCCGATGGCGCCGATGGCCAGGCGCGCCAGAAGGAAGGTCTCGAAGCTGTCGGCCAGGCCGATGCTCATCACCGGCAGCGCCCCCAGGCACAGCAGCCAGGTATAGGCGCGGCGCGGGCCGATACGGTCGCACAGTACGCCGATGACCAGGCGCACCACGATGGTGATGGCCACCGAGGCGATGATGGTGTTGCCGATCTGGGTCTTGGTCAGCCCGAGGTCGTCTCGCACCACCGCCATCAGCGGGGCGATGCCGAACCAGCCGAAGAAGCAGAGGTGGAAGGCGAACCACGAGAAGTGGAAGGCACGCATCTGCGGCATCTTCCCGTTGAGCAGACGCATCCTGTTGGCCTTGTTGCGGATTTCCATGGGGGTACCTCGTCGAATGACGTTCGAACACGCGATCTCTTGGGCCTTCGCCGTTGAAGGTCGGGTCCGACGCACTCGTACCCCGAGGGGGCCTGGTCCACGTCTGGCGCTTACTGCCGATACTTATGCATAAGCATTGCCAGGGTGTCGGGAATTCCGCTTATTCAGCACGTTAGATATTTTTCCGGGAGAGCGGGGGCGCCGAGGACGGCGCGGTATGGCGCATGACCGGGCCGGTCTGGCCCGGTCATGCGCCGATGTGGTGCTTGTGGCAGCGAGACGTGGCTGGGAGACGTGACGGGGAGAGATCAGCGCGTCACGGACGCCAGCTGACGGTCGTCTCGGGGGCAGCGCAGGAAGGCCGAGTCGGCCAGCCACTCGGGATCGGGGTAGTAGGTGAAGAGGTACTGGCTTTCCTTGAGGCTGTCGATCAGCGGTACGGCGATCTCCTCGCGCACCGCCGGACAGCCGTGGCTGCGCCCCAGGCGGCCGGTGCGCTCGATGAATGCCTCGCTGACGTAGTCGGCGCCGTGCATGACGATGGCGCGCTGGAAGGCCTGGTCGTTGATGCCGGGCTCCAGGCCCTCGAGGCGCAGCGAGTAGCCGTTGCTGCCCTCGTAGCTGTTGAGGGTGCGGAACAGGCCGATGCTCGATTGATGGCTCTCCGGCACGTTGGAGAACTCGCTGGCCATGGCGTCACCGGAGCCCTGGCCGTGGGAGACCAGCTCGCGGAACATCAGCCGGTCGCGGACCAGGTCGAAGACCCACAGCCGCTGCTCGGTGGAGGGCAGCGAGAAGTCGATCACCGCCAGCCGCTCGGCGCCGGGATCGGCGCAGGAGAGGGCCTGGGCCGCCAGGCGCAGGACCTGCGGGTCGGCGGTGGGGGCGAGGTGCGTCAGGCGGTTCGCCAGCGGGGAAGGCGGTGCCAGCGGCGTGACCGCCCGGGAGAGGAAGTCCCGCGCCGAGGCGGGCGTGGCCAGCAGCAGGGCGGCGGCCAGCAGCGGGGCCAGGCGTCGGCCCCTTGAACGCGGCAAGGGCATACGGCGTCTCATGTCGTAAGGTGAAAGCTCATCTGTCGGTGTTCGGGGCCTCGCCGATCGGTCTTGTCGGGCGTAGAGGCGTCAGTTTGTCGTATTATGGACAAGGCGGTCAGGAAGACCAGTCTCGTCAGCCGAATGCCAGGAGGCCACATCATGCGAGTCGCGAACGTCCTACCACGATATCTACGCCGAGGCGGCATGATCATGCTGGTGGCGTTGTTGCCGATCACGGCGAACGCGGAGACGGCGTCGGAGGCTGACGCCGATGCCGTCGACGAGTCGGCCGCCCCGGCGTCTCTGCTGGACGAGCGTCTCGAAGCGGCTTCGCCGCGGCTGGCGCGTTTCTATGCGCTGCACGGCGGGCTGCCAGCCTGGCAAGATCGTGCGGCGGTGACCACCCTGGTCGAGTTGCTCGAGGCCCTCGAGGGCGACGGTCTCGACCCCGCCGACTACCGCCCCGAGCGCCTGGCGCGCGAGGCCGAGGCCGCGCTCGACCCGGCGGCCTCGGAAGCTGCCCGGATGCGCTTCGATCTGGACGCCAGCCGCACCCTGCTCGACGCCCTGACCCAGCTGCAGCGTGGGCGCCTCGACCCGCGCGATGTCTACCCCGAGTGGGAGATTCCGGTGGCCCCGCCGCGCCTGGACCTGGTCGGCATCGAACGGGCCATCGCCGATGGCGACGTGGAGACGGTGCTGGCCCTGGCGCGCCCCGAAGGGGAGGAGTACGCCGGCCTCAAGCGGGCGCTGACGCGCTACCGCCATATCGCCGGGCTGGGCGGCTGGCCGATGCTGCCGGCGCGCCAGGCGCCGCTGCGTCCGGGCGACGTCGACGAGGACGTGGCCCTGCTGCGCCGACGCCTGGCGATGGTCGGTGAACTCGAGGTGATGGCCGCCGACGTCACGCACTATCTGCCCAACCATCCCGACATCGCCCTGGAGTCGCCGGGCCAGCATCGCTACGACGATACCCTGGCGGCGGCGGTGAGGCGTTTCCAGCGCCGACACATGCTGGCGGAGGATGGCGTGATCGGGCCGAATACCCGGGCGGCGCTCAACGTGCCGGCCCGGGTGCGGATCGAGACCCTGCGTGCCAATCTGGAGCGGGCCCGCTGGCTCTCCGGCGAGCGCTCCGGGTGGCGGCTGGAGGTCGATCTGGCCGGACAGCGCCTCGACTACCATCGCCCGAATGGCGAGCGCTGGGGCGCGCGGGTCATCGTCGGCCAGCCCGGCCGCGCCTCGCCGGTGCTGCGCTCCGAGATCACCTACCTGACCCTGAACCCCACCTGGACGGTGCCACCGACCATCATGCGCGAGGACGTGCTGCCCGCGGTGCGTCGGGACCTCGACTATCTGGCCGAGCACGACATGGAGGCGATCGATCCGCAGGGCCGACGCCTGGACCCCGAGGCCATCGACTGGCAGCGGCCGGGCGCGGTGATGCTGCGCCAGCGCGCCGGCCCGCGCAACCCGCTCGGACGGCTGGTGCTGCGTTTCCCCAACGACCATCTGGTCTATCTGCACGATACGCCGGCCCGGGGGCTCTTCCATCGCCCGCAGCGGGCGCTGAGCTCCGGCTGCATCCGTGTCGAGAACGTCGCCGAGCTGACCCGCCTGCTGATCGAGGACAGCGGCTCGCGCATCGCCCTGGACCGGCGCATCGCCAGCGGCGTCACCGACAACGTCTCCCTGGCCCGGCCGGTGCCACTGACGCTGCATTACTGGACCGCCGAGGGTGAGGCGGATGGCCTGGCGAGCTTCCGCCCCGACGTCTACGGCCGTGACGCGGCGCTGATCGCTGCGCTGGCCGACGCGCCGGCCAGCTGACCGGGTCGGTCGTCGGCGCTATTCGTAGCCCCGGGCCTGCAGCCGGAACAGCCGTGCATAGCGGCCGTCGAGCGCCATCAGGCTCGCGTGGTCGCCGCGCTCGAGGATGCGTCCGCCGTCGATGACCAGTATCTGGTCGGCGGCGCGGACGGTGGAGAAACGGTGCGAGATCAGTACCGTCATCTTGTCCCGGGCATGGTCGCGGAAGTCGGCGTAAACCGCTGCCTCGGCGGCGGCGTCCATGGCCGCGGTGGGCTCGTCGAGCACCAGGATGTCGGCCTCCTCGCGCATGTAGGCGCGGGCCAGGGCGATCTTCTGCCACTGGCCGCCCGAGAGCTCCTGCCCGCCCTTGAACCAGCGCCCCAGCTGGGTGTGATAGCCGCCCGGCATGTCGGCGATGAAGTCCTCGGCGAGCCCGCGGCGGGCGGCCTCCTGCCAGCGGGTCTCGTCCTCGAAAGCGGCCACGTCGCCGGCGCCGAGGTTCTCGCCGACCTTGAGCTGGTAGCGCACGAAGTCCTGGAAGATCACCCCGATGCGCCGGCGCAGGGTCGCCCGGTCCCAGTCGCGCAGGTCGCTGCCGTCGAGCAGGATGCGCCCCTCGGTGGGATCGTAGAGGCGGGTCAGCAGCTTGATCAGGGTCGTCTTGCCCGAACCGTTGACGCCGACCAGCGCCAGACTGCCCCCGGGGACCAAGTGAAGGTCGATGCCTGAGAGCGCCGCCGTCTCGGCCCCGGGATAGGTGAAGCCCACGCCCTTGAAGCGGATGCCGTCGCCGGGTCGGGCGCCCTCGGTGAGATGCCCGGTCTCTTCGGGCACCGGCTGCTCCAGGTACTCGTAGAGGTTGGAGAGGTAGAGGTTGTCCTCGTACATGCCGCCGATGGCGGTCAGGCTTGCCGACAGCGCCGCCTGGCCCTGCTTGAAGACCATCAGGTACATGGTCATTTCGCCCAGCGTCAGCCGGCCGGCCACGGTGTCCGCCACCACCCAGGCGTAGGCGGCGTAGAAGGCCAGGGTGCCCAGCAGGCCGAGCAGGAAGCCCCAGGTCTCGCGGCGGATCGTCAGCCGCCGGTCCTCGGCATAGAGCGTCTCGAAGATGCGCCGGTAGCGGTCCAGCAGCAGCGGCTCGAGGCCGAACAGCTTGACCTCCTTGATGCTGTCCTCCCGGGCCAGCACGGTTTCCAGGTACATCTGCATGCGGGTCTGCGGCGAACGCCAGCGGAACAGCCGGAAGGCGTCGCCGGAGAAGCGTGCCTCGGAGAGAAACACCGGCAGGGCGCCGATCACCAGCACCAGCAGCGCCCAGGGCGAGAAGCCGACCAGCAGCACGCCGAAGCTGGCCAGCGAGATGGCGTTCTGAAGCAGCGAGAAGGTCTTGTTGACCAGCCCGAGAGGGCGGGTCGAGGCTTCGCGCCGGGCCCGGGTCAGCTTGTCGTAGAACTCGGAGTCCTCGAACTGGGCAAGCGACAGGTGGCCGGCCTTCTCCAGGATCATGACGTTGACCTTCTGGCCGAGCAGGGCGCGCAGCAGAGACTGCTGGGCGGCCAGGCCGCGCTGGGCCAGGGCGATCAGCGCCACCACGCCGGCTTCCAGCAGCACGAAGCGCAGCACCGGCCACAGCTCTGGCAGCAGCGGCGTGCCGGCCTGGTGGCGTTCCATGCCGGCGACCACGCCGTCGACGATCAGCTGGCCGACCCAAGCGGCCACGGCGGGCATCACGCCGGCGACCAGGGTGCACAGGGCCAGCCCCAGCGTCAGGCGTCGCGAGGTCTGCCACACCAGGCCCAGCGCCCGGTGGCTGTAGCGGAACACTCCGAGCATGGCCAGGGGAGAAGAGACGGAGGAGGGCGGTGCGGCGCGCGAGGACAAGGGCGGGCTCCGTTGTCGGCAGGAAAGCTCCAGTCTAGCGGAGGCCGCGGCCGACGATAGAGAGGGACGATACGACGACGCCCCGCACGGGGCGGGGCGTCGTCATGGGGCCGGCGGCAAGGCCTGGCGGTCAGCTGCCATCGTCGGAGGCGCCGCTCGGCTCGGTGCCGGTACTGGCCACCGTGGTGCCGGTCTCGCCGCTCTCCAGGGCCGCCAGCATGGGCTCGGCCTCGCGCTGGAAGGCGACCAGGGCATCGCCGCTCAGGCCCTGATGCTCCGGCAGTTCCACTTTCATGGCGTCCACCTGGGTGTTGTTGACCATCACCTCGTAATGCAGGTGGGCACCGGTGCTGCGTCCGGTGTTGCCGGAGAGCGCGATGCGTTCGCCGCGTGTCACCCGCTCGCCGCGGCTGACCAGCGGCTTGGAGAGGTGCAGGTAGCGGGTCTTGTAGCCGTTGTCGTGGCGGATCACGATGTAGCGGCCGGCCAGGGGGTGGTTGCCCACCAGCTCGACGCGACCGTCGGCCGGCGCGTCCACCGGCGTGCCGCTCGGCATGGCGAAGTCGGTGCCCTTGTGCGGGCTGATGCGCCCGGTCACCGGATGATGGCGACGCAGGTTGAAGTTGGAGCTGATGCGATAGTGGCCGCTGAACGGGTAGCGGTCGAAGGCCGGGTCCAGGCTCTCGCCATCCGGCGTGTAGAAGCGATTGTCCTCGGCGTTGCGCACCAGGGTCAGGTCCATGCGCGAGCCTTCGTAGCTGACCGCCAGCACGCGCGGATCGAGATCCTCGCCGTCGATCAGGTCGGATTCCACCAGCACGCTGAAACGATCACCGCGACGGGTGTCGCGGCGGAAGTCGAGTTTCTTCTCCAGCACGTGGGAGAGCTCGGCCACCTCGGCACTGTTCAGGCCGGTGGCCTGGGCCGAGCGCGCGAAGCTGCCGCTGATGGTGCCGGCATAGAGGCGCTGGGTGGCCTCGCCGGTGCGTTCGATGGTGGCCACGTCCAGCGCGCCCTCGTCGTCACGCTTGACCAGATAGCCGTCGCGGGCGTTCTTCATCATGCGCATCGACAGCAGCTTGCCCTGCTCGTCGAGCTGGTACTCGAAGCGGTCGCCGGCGCGCCAGTGGGTGAGCATCCGCGGCTCCGGGAGCGTCTCGAGCAGGGCGGTGACCTCGCTGTAGCCCAGCCCAAGGTTTTCCTGCGCCATGATCGCGAAGGTATCGCCGGGCTCGACCGTATAGGCCAGCCACTCGGGCACATAGGGCTCGTCGGCGTCGATCTCGTCCTCGAGCACGATGGGGCCATCGTCGAACAGTTCGAGTTCGTCCGAGGAGACGTCCTCGTAGGAAGTGGCGTCGGCGACCACCTGTTCGTCATCGGCCAGCATGCCGTTGCCGATCGTGCCGATCACGATGGCCAGGTGGCGCGCGGTGTCGTCGATCTGCGGGGCGGTGACCTCGGCGTCGTCGACCTCGCCGCCGGCCTGCGCGGCGCGGGCGAAGTCCACGTCGACGATCTCGGAGGCGGTCAGTTCGGAGAGGGGAATGGCTTCCCGAGTGGCATCTCTGGCGCGCGAGGCGAGTTCGATGGCCTCGGCGACCGGGGCGCGATCCAGGGCGATGGAGGGAACGCCGGGGCTGGCGTCTTCGCCGAGGGGAACCAGAACGGTGTCCTGATTCTGATGGCCCTGGCGGGCATCCTCGACGGAAGTCAGAATCTTGTGGGCGCCCAGCACGGTGACCATGGTGGCAACGGGCAACAGCAGCAACTTGTGCGTGCGGGGCAGCGAACGAAGGATTCGCATGATGGTTTTAGCCGTGTGAAATAGGTGTAAACGCATAAAAAGGCACTAGAACCTTAACCCATGACGATTAGGGTGCCTAGGCTGTACACCTATACAGCAGGGCGCGGGCCCGGCCCGGGAGCGGGCGAACCGAGTCCGTGAACAGTGTTTGTTAATTCGACCTTGCCATGCTTCACCCGCCTTCGGCAACCCTGCTTCCGGCTTAGTCGGTGAGACTGCCATCCCGGTAGTCGCGCAGTGCCTGGTCGAGCTCGTGGCGGTGATTCATCACGAAGGGGCCGTAATGGGCGATCGGCTCGCCGTGGGGTTCGCCCGCCAGCAGCAGGGCCTGGGCACCGGCGTCGCTTGCCAGGGACAGCCGTCCGCCATCACCGAGGCGTACGAGTTCGCCCCGGGTGACGCCATCGCCCGCTATCTCGAGTTGGCCGGCGAAGACGAACACCAGCAGGGTGCTGGCGTCGGCCTCGAGAGCGATGTCACCGCCGGCCGCGAGGGTGACGTGGGCCACGCCGGCCCGGCCGGCCAGGGCATCGAGAGGGCCGCTGACGCGCTCGCCGTCGGTCGCTACCCAGTCCCCGCCGAGCGCCGTCAGCCGGGCGCCCGGCCGGGTCAGGTGCGGCATCTCGTCGCCGGGCACGTCGCGATAGGTCGGTTCGCTCATCTTGTCGCTGGCGGCCAGGTTGAGCCACAGCTGGAAGGCATGCAGGCCATGCGCGTCGGCGAAGGGCGTCTCGCCGTGGATGATGCCGCGGCCGGTATGCATCCACTGGGCGCCGCCGGCGCCGATGCTGGAGTGATGGCCGAGGTGATCCTCGTGGCGCAGGCCGCCGTGGAGGACGTAGGTCAGGGTCTGAATACCGCGGTGGGGATGCGGCGGAAAGCCACCGATGGCGTTGTCGTGGGGCGCCGCCTCGAGTTCGTCGAGCATCAGGAACGGATCCAGGCCGCCGCCGAAGTCGTGCAGGCGGTGGATGGCGACGCCGTCGCCGTCCTGGCTGGGATGGCGCTTCAGGCGACGCTGGGGGCGGCGGTCGATGGGCTGGGTCATCGTCTCGATCTCCCTCGGGAATGGAATGACTGGCATTTTAGGCCGATTTTTTCGAAGATTAAGCGCAACGTTTCGCGCATTACATTCGAGGAAATCGAACATGTCCCGTGTCACCCTCGCTCAGTGGCAGATGCTGGCCGCGGTGGTCGATCATGGCGGCTTCTCGCGGGCCGCCGAAGCCATCCACAAGAGCCCCTCGACGCTCAATCATGCGGTCCACAAGCTGGAAGAGCAGCTCGGGGTGGCGGTCCTGGAGCCGGTAGGGCGCCAGGTGCGGTTGACCGAGGCCGGCGAGATGCTGCTGAGACGCGCCCGCCAGCTGCTCGACAACGCCGAGTCGCTGGAGGACGTCGCCTCTCGTCTGGCCGAGGGCCTGGAGGCCGAGATCGTGCTGGCCATCGACCAGCTCTTCCCGCCGGATGCCCTGGCGCTGGCGCTGGATGCCTTCTCCGCGGCCTTTCCCTATGTGCGCGTGCAGCTCCACGAGACGGTGCTCAACGGCGGCGTCGAGATGCTCCAGGATGGCGAGGCCGATCTGCTGGTCTCCGGGCTCGGCGCCCAGGGGTTCCTGGGCGAGCCGCTGGTGACGGTGCGGTTCATCGCCGTGGCCCATCCCGACCACGAGCTGCATCGGCTGGGGCGCGAGCTCGATCTGCGCGATCTCGAGCAGTACCGTCAGCTGGTGGTACGCGACTCCGCCCAGGGTCGCTCCCAGGATTCCGGCTGGCTCAAGGCCGAGCAGCGCTGGACGGTCAGCCACCTCGACACCTCCATCGGCATGCTGGAGCGTAACCTCGGCTTCGCCTGGGTGCCCGAGACGCGGCTCGGCGACAGCCTGGAGGCCGGGCGGCTCAAGCCGCTGCCGCTGACGGCCGGCGGGGTGCGCGAGATTCCCATCCAGCTCATCCATCGCGACCAGGACCGCGCCGGGCCGGCCACTCGGGCCATGGCCCAGCAGCTGCGTGACAGCGTGCGCGAGGTCGGCGGCGGGGAGGCATGATGCGGCGTAGCGTCGCCGTGCCGCCTGATCTTTCGAAGAAAGCGAACGATGACGGCCAAAAACTGCGCTTGAGCTTCGGTTTCCTCGGTTTACGCTAGGCGCAAACGTTCTGGAAGAGGAATTCGAGATGGGGTTGCTGATCGACGGCCAGTGGCACGACCAGTGGTATGACACCAAGGCGCATGGCGGCGAGTTCGTGCGCGAATCCGCCAAGCTGCGCGACTGGATCACGCCCGATGGCAGCCCCGGCCCCGACGGGCGTCCGGCGCGCGCCGCCCAGGCCGACCGCTATCATCTCTATGTGTCGCTGGCCTGTCCCTGGGCGCATCGCGTGCTGATCATGCGTCGCCTCAAGGGGCTCGAGTCGCTGGTCGGTGTCTCGCACACCAGCCCGCTGATGCTCGACCAGGGCTGGACCTATCATCGTGACGAAGGCTCGAGTGGCGATCCGCTCAACGGCGTCGACTTCCACCATCAGCTCTATACCCTGACCGACCCGCACTATACCGGGCGGGTTACGGTGCCCGCGCTGTGGGACCGGCAGGAGGGGCGCATCGTCAGCAACGAGTCGGCGGACCTGGTACGCATCTTCAATGACGCCTTCGACGGGCTGACCGGCAATCGACTGGACCTCTATCCGACGGATCTGCGCGAGACCATCGATGCCGTCAACGCCGACGTCTACGACCACGTCAACAACGGCGTCTACAAGGCCGGCTTCGCCACCGAGCAGGACGTGTACGAGCGCCACGTCGAGGCGCTGTTCGCCGCGCTCGACCGCCTGGAGAGCCGGTTGTCCGAGTGGCGTTACCTGGCGGGAGAGTGGCTGACCGAGGCCGACATTCGCCTGTTCACCACCCTGGTGCGCTTCGACGCCGTCTATCACGGTCACTTCAAGTGCAACCTGCGCCGGATCGAGGACTACCCGAACCTCTCGAACTACGTGCGCGAGCTCTACCAATGGCCGGGGGTGGCCGAGACGGTGAACATGGATCATATCCAGCGCCACTATTACATGAGCCACAAGACCATCAACCCCAACGGCATCGTGCCGGCCGGACCGCTGCTCGGCCTCGAGCGTCCCCACGACCGTGAGCGTCTGCCGGGGCGCGGGATTCGCGATAAGGTCGGTAAGGCGTGAGGAGAAGAGGAGTGAGGGGGGAGTGCCTCATTCCTTCCTCCTCACACCTCACTTCATTACTGCTGTTTCGCCAACCATCTGTCCAGCGCGTTGGCGAACTCCCGACGGTCGACGTCCGAGTAGCCCTTGGGTCCGCCGGTGTGCTCGCCGCTGGCACGTAACGTCTCCATGAAGTCCCGCATCTGAACCCGGGCGCGGATGTTGCTCTCGTTCAGCGCCTCGCCGCGGCTGGTCATCACGCTGGCGCCGCGCTCGATGGCGGCCAGGGCCAGCGGCAGGTCGGAGGTGATCACCAGGTCACCCCTGGCCAGGCGGTCGACGATCTCGTCGTCGGCGGCGTCGAAGCCGTGGCTGACCGCCATGCCCTTGACCCACTTCGAGGGCGGCAGCGGCACCTGGTGGTTGGCGACGAAGGTTGTCGGGGTGGCGGTGCGTTCGGCGGCGCGCACGATGATCTCGCGGGCGATCCGCGGGCAGGCATCGGCGTCGACCCAAAGGTTCGGCATGGGGGCTCCTGGAGGTAAGGCGGAAAAGGCTGGCCAGCCTGGGGCCGCGATGGTAGCATGCGCGCTTCCTCGCATGTGCTGACCCCACCATCATACTCAGCGCCGGTTCACGATACGTGGACTCGACGCTCGCGAAGACGCCGGGCCAACCGCCCAACGCGTTCGGACTGTGAAGATGGAGCGCCGCCGAGAGTTCGCCACCCGGGCGAATTCGGCGCAGACGGTCGCCACGACGGTTCGCCTGCCATGGCGGGCTCGAACCGATGCCAGGTGCGACCGGCGTCCCCGACTCCGATGTTGACGACGACCTGCCTCGTGCAGGATCCCCGAGCGTATTACCGCGTCGGGGGCGCCACGATGTTTCTTGCCGGCGATGCCGGCCTACCAAGGTGTGATTCATGACCTCGACTTCCGTCGCCTCGCCGAGTTTCGGCGATCTGGCCCTGCTGCCTGCCGTTCTCTCCGCCATCGAGACCCTCGGCTATCAGACCCCGTCTCCGATTCAGGCACAGACCATTCCGGCCCTGCTGGAAGGCCGCGACATGCTGGGCCAGGCCCAGACCGGTACCGGCAAGACCGCGGCCTTCGCCCTGCCGCTGCTCTCGCGCCTCGATCTCGACAAGCGCGCGCCCCAGGTGCTGGTGATGGCGCCGACCCGTGAGCTGGCCCAGCAGGTGGCCGTCTCCTTCACCAAGTACGGCCAGAACCTCAAGGGCCTGGAAGTCGCCACCCTGTGCGGCGGCATGGAATATCGCGACCAGATGCAGGCCCTGCGTCGTGGCGCTCAGGTCGTGGTCGGCACCCCCGGCCGCATCATCGATCACCTGGACCGCGGCAGCCTGAAGCTCGACGGCCTCTCCGCCCTGGTGCTGGACGAAGCCGACGAGATGCTGCGCATGGGCTTCATCGACGACGTCAAGCGCGTGGTCGCCGACACCCCGCAGGACGCCCAGCGCGTGTTCTTCTCCGCGACCCTGCCGGCCGAGATCGAGCGCATCGTCAACCGCTACCTGGTCGAGCCGGTCAAGGTCGCCATCGAGTCCCGCACCACTACCGGCGAGAACATCGAGCAGCGTCGCGTGCGCATCGATGGCGGTGCCAAGCAGGAAGCGCTGGCGCGCATCCTCGAGGTCGAGCCGGTCGATGCCGCCATCGTCTTCGTGCGTACCCGGGCCGCCTGCACCACCCTGATGGAGCAGCTCTCCGCCCGTGGCGTCAACGTGGCCAGCCTGTCCGGTGACCTGGACCAGAGCCTGCGCGAGCGCACCATCACACGCCTCAAGCGCGGCAAGGTCGACGTGCTGATCGCCACCGACGTGGCCGCCCGCGGTCTCGACGTGCCGCGCATCACCCATGTCATCAACTATGACCTGCCCCAGGATGCCGAGGCCTACACCCACCGCATCGGCCGTACCGGCCGTGCCGGCCGCAACGGCGTGGCGATCACCTTCGCCGGCAACCGCGAAGGCCGCAAGGTCGGCTGGCTGGAGCAGGCCACCGGCCAGAAGATGAGCGAGATGGACCTGCCCGACGAGGCCGCCATTCGCGCCCATCGTGACCAGGTCTTCCACCAGCGCGCCGTCGCCGCCGTCACCAAGGGCGCCGAGGAGCAGCGTGCGCTGATCGAGCAGCTGATCGGTGAAGGCTACGATCCGGTCGACCTGGCCTGCGCCTTCTCCGCCCTGGCGCGCGCCGACGAGGCGCCGATCGGCCGCCTCCAGGCGCCGCGCAAGGAGCGCAACGAGCGCCGCGACGGCAAGCCGGCCCGCCGCGAGAGCGGTCCCCGTGACCGTGCGCCGCGCGAAGGCATGACCCGCTACCGCGTGTCCGTGGGTCACAAGGACGGCGTCAAGCCCGGCCAGCTGGTCGGCGCCCTGGCCAACGAAGGCGGCATCGAGGGTAACCGCATTGGCCGGATCGACATCCGCAATGCATTTTCCGTCGTCGAGTTGCCGAACAACCTGCCGTCGAGCATCCTCGACAAGATGGGGCGCGCCCGGGTCGCGGGTCGTCCGCTGGAAATCAGCGAAGACCGCGCGCCTGCCGAGCGTGCGCCGCGCCGCCGCCGCGACGATGACGGCCCGGTGCCGCGTCGCGAACGCGCCTGAGGCGATCTCGCTAGCGTGAGGCCTCGCTCCTGACGCAGGAGCGAGCGCCGCACGCACCGTCAAGCCGAGCAGGCCGGGGGAAACCCCGGCCTGCTCGTCGTTTGTCACCACCGATTCATCACCGTATTGCCGGCATGCTTGCCGAGGGGAGAGCGACGATGTGGTCACGTTTGCCGTTTCGCCTGCGGGGCTATCTGATCACCATGACGGGGGTGCTGTTCCTGTCGCCGGATGCCCTGCTGGTCAAGGCCACCACGGTGGACATCGCCACTTTCATGTTCTGGCGCGGGCTGCTGCTCGGCCTCACCCTGCTGGGCCTCGCCTGGTGGCGCTACGGTCGTGAGCTGCCGGCGGCGGTGAAGGCCTGCGGCCCGGCGGCCTGGTGGTGCCCGCTGGCCTTCGCCGGCAGTGCCTGGGCCTTCGTGATCGCCAACCGTCTCACCTCCGCCGGCAACGTGCTGGTAATGATGAACCTGGCGCCGCTGGTGGCCGCGCTGATCGGCTGGTGGGTCTTCGGCGAGCGGCTGCGCCGCCAGACCTGGGTGGTGATCGTGGTCTGCGTGGCCGGTGCCTGCCTGATGGCCAGCGGGGAGATCGGCGTCGGCAGCCCCCTGGGCTTGGCCGTGGCGCTGATCGTGCCGCTGTGCATCGCCATCAACACCACCGTGGCCAGCGCTCAGAAGAGCCAGTCCCGACGCGGGGTCGATACCACGGTGATCCTGCCCCTGGGCTGCCTGGCCATGATGCTGCCCGGCGCGCTGCTGGGGGGCGTGCAGCTGCCGTCGGCGGTGGACATGCAGTACCTGCTGGCGATGGGCGTGCTGCTGACGGTCGCCTACTTCGGCATCCAGACCGGGCCGCGCTACCTGCCGGGCGCCGAGGTCAGCCTGGTGATGCTGCTCGAGACCCTGGTCGGCACCCTGCTGGTGTGGGTCTGGGTCGGTGAGGTGCCCACCGTGGCGGCCTTCATCGGTGGGGGCGTGATCGTGGCGGCGATGCTGATCAGCACCCTGCGGGACCTGCGTCGCCAGCGCGAGAAGGTGGCCGCCGGGGCGCCGGATTCGCGGGAGCTCCTCGAGGAGGCCGCTGCCGAGCCCTCCGTGGGCTCGCTCGGCGAGGGGCAGGGAAAGGGCGCCGGGCCGCGTTGATCGCGGCGGCCAGCCACGTGGCGGAACGGCGGCCGGGCGAGCGTTCGAACTATATGTTCGACATTTGCTCTGATATGGTCCGCTCATCATCAGCCATCCGTCAGGAACCGCCATGTCTTCGCTTTCCATCGGTCTCGTGGGTCTCGGCAAGATCGCCCGGGACCAGCACCTGCCGGCCATCCAGGCCAACCCGAACCTGCGCCTGGTGGCCGGCGCCGACCCCGCGGCCGGCATCGATGGCCTGCCGCACCATGCCTCTCTCGAGGCGATGCTCGCCGCCGAGCCCGGCCTCGACGCCGTGGCGATCTGCACCCCGACCCACCTGCGCTATGCCCAGGCGCGCCTGGCGCTGGAGGCCGGCAAGCACGTGCTGCTGGAGAAGCCGCCTGGGGCCACGCTCAGCGAGGTTGCGGCGCTGGTCGAGCTGGCCGAGCGTTGCCCGGGCACGCTGTTCGCCGCCTGGCACTCCCAGCAGGCCGGCGGCGTGGCCGCGGCGCGCGAATGGCTGGCCGAGCGCCGCATCGAGCGCGTCGAGATCGAGTGGAAGGAGGACGTGCGCGTCTGGCATCCCGGCCAGAGCTGGCTGTGGGCGCCTGGCGGCATGGGCGTCTTCGACCCCGGCATCAACGCTCTCTCGGTGGCCACCCGGGTGCTGCCGCGGCCGTTCTTCCTGCGCCAGGCGACCCTCGAGGTGCCGGCCAACTGCCAGACGCCCATCGCCGCCCGGTTGGCCTTCATGGATGCCGACGAGACGCCGATCGCCGCCGACTTCGACTTCCGCCAGACCGGCGAGGTGACCTGGGAGGTGCGCGTCGAGACCGACGCCGGCCGCCTGCGCCTGACTCACGGCGGCAATCGCCTGCTGATCGACGACGAGGTGGTGGTGGATGCGCCCACCGGCGACGGCAACGACGAGCCATCGCGGCTGGCCGCCATGGTCGGCCAGGAATACGCCGGGCTCTACGCGCGCTTCGCCGAGCTGGCCGCCGCCGGTCGCTCCGAGGTGGACGTTGCGCCGCTGCGCCAGGTGGCCGATGCCTTCCTCTACGGGCGCAGGGAGAGCGTCGAAGCGTTCGAGGACTGAGCTTCGGTCTGGAGCGAGCGTTGATGGGCCACCAGCTCGCGCAGGGTGCTCATCAGGGTCGCGGCACCGGGAGACAGGCGCCGGTCGCGCAGGCTTACCAGGCCGTAGGGCTGCACGCTCAGCGCCTCCTCGAAGGGCAGCCGACGGAAGCGCTGCGGCGCGCACAGCAGGTCGGCGGCCTCGCGGGTGGTCACGGTGAGGGTGTCCGACTTGTCGACCAGCGCCAGGGCCACCAGCACATCGGGGGTGTCGACGATCTGGCGCGGCGGTGCGACCCCGTGCTGCAGGAAGAGGCCGTCGACCCGCTGGCGCATCAGCGCCCCCGGGGGTTGCAGCGCCCAGGGGTAGGCGGCCATCGCCTCCAGCGACAGCGCGGACTGTCCGCTCAGCGGATGGCCCTCGCGGCACACGAAGCACAGCGCCTCCTCGCCGATCTCCTCGAACACGAAGCGCTCGGCCGGGAAGCCGGCGGGGACGCGAGTGATGGCGAAGTCGAGCTCGCCCTCCAGCAGCCGGGGGATCAGGTCCCGGCTGACCCCCACGTCGACGCCGATCTTGAGGCCGGGCAGGTCGCGATGCACCCGCTCGATGGCGCTGGTCAGCAGCGTCACCGCCGGCGCCATCACCGTGCCGACGGAGACCACCCCGGCATTGCCCGCCTCCAGGGCGTTGAGCTCCTCGCCGGCGTGCTGCAGCTGGGAGACGATGCCGCGGGCATGGCGGATCAGGCATTCGCCGTACCAGTTGGGCGTGAGCCCACGAGGATGACGCTCGAACAGCGCCACGCCGAGCTGCGTCTCCAGATCGCCGAGCAGCTTGGAGGCCGCCGGCTGGCTCATGCCGAGGCTCTCGGCGGCGCGATGCAGGTTGCGCTGCTCGTCGAGGGCGACGAACAGCTGCAGGTGGCGGAACTTTAGTCGAGCCCTCAGGAACCAGTCCGGTGGCAGGGCCTCGGGGGGATGCGTGGCCTTCATGGTGCGATAACGCTTTGTGTATCAACCGTCATGGCGAACATTATTGGTCCTTGTCGGTCGGCCTTGCCTAGGGTGGCATCGAGGAGCGCCTCCTGCGCCTCCCCGCTGCGGTCGAGACCCGTTCTACCGCAATGTGCCGATCCTGATAAAGGGGACTTTCCGCTATGTTCGACGCGACACGATGCCGGGCCTTCGTCGGGGCCGCCGGCTTGCTCATGATCGGTCATGGTGCCGCCATGGCCGACGAATCATCTCAACGAAGTGGGGAGAACATGCCGGATCATCAGCAGAAAAAGGGCGTCGAGGCCTCGTCGTTCGGCGCCTTGCCCGACGGCCGAGAGGTCACCCTGTATCGCCTCTCCAACGACCGCGGTCTGACGGTCGAGGTCATGAACTACGGCGGCATCATCGTGTCACTGCGGGCGCCGGACCGGGAAGGCAAGGTCGAGGACATCGTGCTCGGTTTCGATCGCCTGGATGGCTACCTGTCCGACGCCTATCGGCAGTTGAACCCCTATTTCGGCGCGCTGATCGGCCGCTATGGCAACCGCATCGACCAGGGGCGATTCACCCTGGACGGGGTGACTCACCAGCTGGCCACCAACGATGGGGACAATCACCTGCACGGCGGCCGGCAGGGCTTCGACCGCCGGCTGTGGGACGCCGAACCGTTCAGCGGCGAAGACGGCGAGGGCGTGATCCTGCGCACTGTCAGCGAGGACGGCGAGGAGGGCTACCCCGGTCGGCTCGAGGCGACGGTCAGCTATACCCTGACCGACGCCAACGCCCTGGAGGTCCGCTATCGCGCCGAGACCGACCGGCCGACGCCGGTCAATCTGACACAGCACAGCTACTTCAATCTCGCCGGCGAGGGCGATCCCAGCATCCTCGATCACGAGCTGACGATCCACGGCGATGCCTTCACCCCGGTCGACGCGACGCTGATCCCCACCGGCGAGATCCGCGACGTGGCGGACACGCCCTTCGACTTCCGCGGGCCGACGCCGATCGGCGCGCGCATCGGTGACGACCATCGCCAGCTCGAACGCGGCGGCGGCTACGATCACAACTTCGTGCTGGCCATGGACAGCGCTCCGCTGGAGGCACCGCGGCGCGCGGCCCGGGTCGTCGATCCCGGCAGCGGCCGCGTGCTAGAGATCGCCACTACCGAGCCCGGCCTGCAGTTCTATTCGGGGAATTTCCTCGACGGCAGCGTGACCGGCAAGGGCGGCGAGCCCTACGGCAAGCGTTCCGGCTTCGCGCTGGAGACCCAGCACTTTCCCGACTCGCCCAATCAGCCGGGTTTCCCCTCGACGATCCTCGAGCCCGGCGAGACCTATCGCTCCTTGACGGTCTATCGCTTCTCGACCGACGCCGACGACGGCTGAGATGAGCGCTGAGCAAGACCTGTGACGCCGCCCTCGATGGGGCGGCGTTTTTCGTTCAAGGCCCCGGCACGGCGGCGCGACAGCAACTTTAGTCGTGGTGGCCGTTGTGCGACGACGGCGGTCGGTCGGCCTGCAAGGGTGCTTCTTCTCGTCGTGATAGCAAAACGCATATCAATCGTGCGGCGTTTGCGTATTAGAAGGTTATGCCGGGCGCTGGCTAGGGTGAACAGCGTCTTTCGACCGACTCGATATCCCACGACAACGCTCTCCAGCGACAGCCACTTCCAACAACAATGACCCCGGCAGGGGCGAAAGGAGCACGGCATGACTCTCACGTCTCGATTCGCACGTCTGGCCCTCGGCGGCGCCATCGCCATGGCAGGTTTCACCGCTGCCCAGGCCCAGGACGACGTCACCATGGGCTTCATCGTCAAGAAGCCCGAACAGGCCTGGTTCATCAACGAGCAGCAGGCCGCCACCGCCGTCGGCGAGGAGCAGGGCTTCGAGGTGGTGCGCCTGGCCGGCGAGGACGGCCAGCAGGTGCTCAGCGCCATCGACAACCTCAACTCCCAGGGCGCCCAGGGCTTCGTGATCTGCCCGCCGGACGTGCGCCTGGGGCCGGCGATCATGAACCGTGCCGAGCAGTACGGCATGAAGGTGGTCACCGTGGACGACCGCTTCGTCGGCCCCGACGGCGAGCCCATGGAGGGCGTGCCGCACCTGGGCATGTCCGGCTACAAGATCGGCCAGCAGGTGGGCGATGCCATCGCCGCCGAGATGGAGGCGCGCGGCTGGGACCCGGAGGAGGTCGCCGCGCTGCGCATCACCAACTACGAGCTGCCTACCGCCAAGGAGCGCACCGACGGCGCCACCGATGCGCTGCTCGAGTCGGGCTTCAACGAGGACAACATCTTCGACGCCCCCCAGCAGAACACCGACACCAGCAGCGCCTTCTCGGCGGCCTCGCCGGTGTTCGCCAAGCGCGGCGACTTCGAGCACTGGGTGATCTACGCCCTCAACGAGGAGAGCGTGCTGGGCGGCGTGCGCGCCAGCGAGCAGTACGGCCTGGGCGCCGAGGACGTGATCGGCGTGGGCATCAACGGCTCCGGCGCGGCCTTCGCCGAGTTCTCGCGCGAGACGCCCACCGGCTTCCACGGCACCGTGGCGGTGAGCTCCACCATGCACGGCCGTCAGACCGCGGAGAACCTCTATGCCTGGATCACCGAGGACGAGAAGCCCCAGGCCAACACCGTGACCTCCGGCACCCTGATGACCCGTGACAACTGGCAGGACGTGCGCGATGAGCTCGGCCTCTGAATCCGCCCGCCCGGGCCGTGAAGGCCCGGGATCGTTCATCGTGCAGGAGTCCGCTGCCATGACAGACCCGTATCTGCGCTTCGATGGCATCAGCGTCGAGTTCCCCGGCGTGCGTGCGCTGGACGGGGTGAGCTTCGCCGCCCACGCCGGCCAGGTGCACGCCCTGATGGGCGAGAACGGCGCCGGCAAGTCGACCCTGCTCAAGGTGCTCAGTGGCGTCAATCGCGTCACCGAGGGCGCCCTGTGGCTGGGCGGCGAACGTCACGTCTTCGCCAATGCCCGTCAGGCCCTGCGCCAGGGCATCGCCATCATCTATCAGGAGCTGACGCTGTCGCCGAACCTGTCGGTGGCCGAGAACCTGCTGCTCGGCCAGCTGCCGGCCCGGCGCGGCTTCGTTGACCGCCGCCGGATGCGCGACGAGGCGCTGCGCATCCTGCGCGATCTCGGCGAGGACGAGATCCACCCGTCGACCAAGGTCCGCGACCTGTCCATCGGCCAGCAGCAGATGATCGAGATCGGTCGCGCCCTGCTGCGCGACGCCAAGGTGATCGCCTTCGACGAGCCGACCAGTTCGCTGTCGGTGCAGGAGACCCGCCAGCTCAAGCGTATCGTCCAGCGGCTGCGCGACGAGGGCCGGGTGGTGCTCTACGTGACCCACCGCATGGAGGAGGTGTTCGAGATGTGCGATGCCGTCACGGTATTCCGCGACGGTCAGCATATCCGCACCCACGACAGCCTAGAGGCACTCGACCACGACACCCTGGTCAGCGAGATGGTCGGCCGTGACATCGACGACGTCTATGGCTACCGCGCCCGGGAGGCCGGCGAGGAGCTGATGGCCATCGACGCCATCGACGGCAAGGGGCTGAGCGAGCCGGTCAGCTTCAGCGTCCGTCGCGGCGAGGTGTTCGGCCTGTTCGGCCTGGTCGGCGCCGGGCGCAGCGAGCTGATGCGGCTGGTGTGCGGCGTCGAGCGCCCGAGGGCCGGCGAGGTGCGCTTCGAGGGCGTGCCGCGGCGCTTCCGCACCCCCGGCGAGGCGATCCGCGCCGGCATCGCCATGTGTCCGGAGGACCGCAAGTCCCAGGGCATCTTTCCCATCGCCAGCGTCACCGACAACCTCAACGTCAGCTGTCGGCGCTTCTACAAGCGCTGGGGACTGTTCCGCCAGCCGTCGCGGGAGCTGGCCAATACCCGCGAGTACATCGACCGGCTGAGCATCAAGACCCCGGGGCCGCGCACCCGTATCAGCACGCTGTCCGGCGGCAACCAGCAGAAGGTGATCCTGGCCCGCTGGCTGTCCGAGGAGATCGAGCTGTTCGTGATGGACGAGCCGACCCGCGGCATCGACGTCGGCGCCCGTCGCGACATCTACACCCTGCTCTATGACCTGGCCGACCAGGGCAAGAGCGTGGTGGTGATCTCCAGCGACCTGGCCGAGGTCAGCTCGATCTGCGACCGCATCGGGGTGATGCGCGACGGCGCCCTGGTCGACGTGGTGGCACGCGACGAGGCCACGCCGGAGCGCCTGCTGGGCCTGGCGCTGCCGGCCTGATGCCTGCAATGACTTCTGAACAACAAGACACGAGAGAAACCGCTATGACAACGCAAAAGATCGCGCAGGGCGAGGGCGACGCCCCGGCGCGTCCCCAGGGCCGGCAGGGGCTGACCAAGCCGTTGCGCACCCTGCTCGACACCTCGGGGCTGATCGCCATCTTCGCCGTGCTGTTCGTGGCGCTGTCGGTGTTCATCCCCGACTTCCTCACCGGCCGCAACATGGTCGGCCTGCTGCTCTCGGTGACGCTGATCGGCACCATCGCCACCACCATGATGCTGGTGCTGGCGCTGGGCGAGGTCGACCTCTCGGTGGCCTCCATCGTGGCCTTCGCCGGGGTGGTCGCCGCCGTGGCCACCTCGGCCTCGGGCAGCGTGATCATCGGCGTGCTGGGCGGCGTGGTCGCCGGCGGCGCGGTGGGGGCCTTCAACGGCTTCGTGGTGGCGCGCTTCGGCATCAACTCGCTGATCGCCACCCTGGCGGCCATGGAGTTCGTGCGTGGCCTGGCCTACATCACCTCCGGCGGCGACGCGGTGATGATCACCGTGCCGGCCTTCTTCGAGCTGGGCAGCGCCTCCTTCCTGGGCCTGACCCTGCCGGTGTGGACCATGATCGCCTGCTTCGTGATCTTCGGCGTGCTGCTCAACATGACCGCCTTCGGCCGCAACGTGCTGGCCACCGGCGGCAACGCCGAGGCCGCGGCCCTGGCCGGGGTCAACGTGCGGCGGTTGAAGATCATCGTGTTCGGCCTGCAGGGCGTGGTCGCCGGCATCGCCGGGGTGCTGTTGACCTCGCGCATGGGCCTCGGCGATCCCAACACCTCCCAGGGCCTGGAGCTCGCCGTGATCTCGGCCTGTGTGCTGGGCGGGGTGGCGCTGTCCGGCGGCATCGCCTCGATCACCGGGGTACTGGTGGGCGTGATGATCATGGGCTGCGTGCAGAACGCCATGGGCCTGCTCAACGTGCCGACCTTCTATCAGTACCTGGTGCGCGGCGCCATCCTGCTGCTGGCGGTGATGTTCGACCGCTGGAAGCAGACCCGCCGACAGCGCGCCTGACCCGCCGCGGCCCCGTCGTCCGGCGGGGCCGCGCTTCGCTGACTCTCGAGCACGGAGAACCCCATGGTCGATGCCTCGACACTGGAATGCGTCTGGGCCGGTCGCGCCAGGCTCGGCGAGGGGCCGCTGTGGTGCCCCGAGCGCGGCGACGCCGGTCAGCTGCTGTTCGTCGACATCCTCGGCGCTCGCCTGCACGCCTTCGATTTGGCCCGCGGCGAGACCCGCGACTGGTCGCTGGACGAGGCCTGCTGCTGGCTGGCACCCCGCGACGACGGCGACGGCTTCATCGCCGGGCTGCGCTCGCGGCTGGTCCACCTGCGCCTGGAGGCGGGCGGGCCGCGCATCGTCGCCGACTGGCCGACGCCCGACGACGAACCCGCCGGCAACCGCTTCAACGACGCCAAGGTCGACCGGGAAGGGCGGCTGTGGTTCGGCTCCATGGACGACGCCGCCGAGCGTTCCAGCGGTGCGCTATATCGCCTGGAGGGCCGGACGCTGCGGCGGCTCGACGCGGGCTATCAGGTCGCCAACGGCCCGGCGATCGCCCCCGACGGCCGCACCCTCTATCACAGCGACACCCCGCGGCGGCTCGTCCATGCCTTCGACCTCGCCCCCGACGGCCGGCTTTCGAACAAGCGCGAGCATATCCGCTTCGGCGAGACCCAGGGCTTTCCCGACGGCATGGCCTGCGACGCCGACGGCGGACTCTGGGTGGCCCACTGGGAGGGCGGGCGCGTCAGCCGCTTCGCCCCCGACGGCCGCCTCGACGAGACGCTACCGCTGCCGGCCTCGCGGGTCACCTCCTGCGCCTTCGGCGGTGCCGACCTGGACACGCTCTACATCACCACCGCGGCGGAGGCGCGCGACGCCGAGGGCCTGGCCGGCGGACTGTTCCGGGTCCGCCCCGGCGTGCGGGGCCTGGTGCCCACGCCGTTTCGGGTGGAGGCCGATCGCAAATCAGAGGCGTGGCGCGAGAGCGGATAGTCAAAGGTCAGGAAACGACGAGAGGAAAGAAGAAAGGGGCGGCCCGGATGGGCCGCCCCTTTTCATGTGGTGAGAGAGGCCGGGGACCCGCGTGTCCCCGGAGAATACCTCTCTATCTCCGTCTGGCCTGATCCGCCATCCACTGGCGGATGCCGTAGGTCCAGGGCGGCAGCCGGTCCGAGCGGTCGACGCGGTTGACCAGCGCGCCCAGCGAGGGCGTGGCGATGGTCACCGTGTCGCCCAGGTGGTGGGTGAAGCCCTGGCCTGCGCCGTCGCGATCCTGGATCGGCGAGAACATGGTGCCGAGGAACAGCACGAAGCCGTCCGGATACTGGTGATGCGCGCCGAGGGTCTGGCGCACCAGGTCCAGCGGGTCGCGACTGATCTCGGCCATGTCGCTGCCGTCTTCCAGCACGAAGCCGTCGTCGGCGCCCTCGATGCGCAGCGACACCCGGGCCCGGCGCACCGTGTCCAGGGTGAAGCGCTCGTCGAACAGGCGAATGAACGGACCGATGGCGCAGGAGGCGTTGTTGTCCTTGGCCTTGCCCAGCAGCAGGGCGCTGCGGCCCTCGACGTCGCGCAGGTTGACGTCATTGCCGAGCGAGGCGCCGCGGGGCCGGCCGGCGGCGTCCACCGCCAGCACGATCTCCGGCTCCGGGTTGTTCCACTCGGAGGCCGGATGCAGCCCCACGCCGCGGCCGAAGCCCACCGCCGACAGCGGCTGCGCCTTGGTGAAGACCTCGGCGTCCGGCCCGATGCCGACCTCCATGTACTGGGACCAGGCGCCGCGGGCCTGGAGTTCGGCCTTGAGCGCCATGGCCGCCTCGGAGCCGGGCACGATCTTCGACAGATCGCCGCCGATCACCTGCTTCAGCTCCTCGCGCAGCTCGCCGGCCCGGGCCGGATCGCCGCCGGCCTGCTCCTCGATCACCCGCTCCATCAGGCTGACCGCGAAGGTCACGCCGCAGGCCTTGATCGCCTGGACGTCGCAGGGCGCGAGCAGGTAGGGCGCCTCGGGCGTCTTTGCCAGCGAACGCTCCAGCAGCGCGCTGACCGGGCCGAGGTCCTCGCCCTCGGCCGTGGCCACCAGCTCGGCCGCGTCGTCGCGCTCGAGCAGGTCGGCCATGCAGGCGACGTTCGCGCTGATGTCGACCACCCGGCCGTCGCGGACCACCACCAGGGCCGGGCCCTGGTGGGGCGCATCGCGCCAGACCCGGCCGACCAGCAGCGCCTGGTCGGCATCCTCGGGCAGGGCGAAGGTCATGCTATCGGACATGGACGTCTCCTCAGGCCTCGCGCTGGCCGTCGACCAGGCGGCTGACGCCGGCCGGGTTGCCGTCGCGCAGGGCATCGGGCAGCAGGTCCTGGGGCAGGTTCTGGTAGCACACCGGGCGCAGGAAGCGATGGATCGCCGCGCTGCCCACCGAGGTGGTGCGCGAATCCGAGGTGGCCGGGTACGGGCCGCCGTGGACCATGGCGTGGCACACCTCGACGCCGGTCGGCCAGCCGTTGGCCATCACCCGGCCGGCGCGACGCTCCAGGGTCGGCAGCAGCGCACGGGCCGCGTCCAGATCGGCGTCGTCCATCTGCAGGGTGGCGGTGAGCTGGCCTTCCAGGTGCTCGGCCACGCGCTTGACCTCGTCCAGGTCGGCGCACTCGACCACCAGCGAGGTGGCGCCGAAGACCTCGGCCTGCAGCGCCTCGTCGTTCATGAAGTCCTCGGCGGAGGCCACGAACAGCCCGGTCTGGCAGGCGTTGGGGCCTTCGCCGGTGGCGCCGCGGGCGATCTCGCGAGCCTTGCTGCTGGCGACCAGGCCGTCGACGCCCTGCACGTAGGCGTCATGGATGCCCGGGGTCAGCATGGTCTGGGCCGCGGAGCCCTTCACGGCTTCGGCGGCCGACGCCACGAAGGCATCCAGCGCCTCGCCCTTGACGGCGATCACCAGGCCGGGATTGGTGCAGAACTGGCCGGCGCCCATGTTCAGCGAGCCGACGAACGCCTCGCCGAGCACCTGGCCGCGCGCCTGGAGCGCTTCCGGCAGCAGGAACACCGGGTTGATGGAGCTCATCTCGGCGTAGACCGGGATCGGCTCGGGACGCTCCTGGGCGGCCTGCATCAGCGCGGTGCCGCCGCCGCGGGAGCCGGTGAAGCCCACGGCCTTGATGCGTGCGTCGCGCACCAGCGCCTGGCCGACCTCGCGGCCGGAGCCGTAGAGCAGCGAGAACACGCCCTCGGGCAGCTCGCA
>NZ_PXWD01000686.1:0-278 GCF_003011945.1 Halomonas sp. ND22Bw
CGATGATGTCCACCAGAGGCATCAGACCCGATGCGGCTGGCCCGGCGGCCTCGCTGACATAGACGATACGAAACAAGGGCATGGACCAAACTCATACGCAACTGCGGGCCACGGCCCCGCCACGACTGCTAGGGCATGAGCGTTAACAGAATGCAGCGCCGATCAGGCGGCGGCCCGACGTCGGACCTCGCCGCACAACAGGCGTTCCATCTCGGTCGCGTCCAGTGTGTCCGGCGCCCGGCCGGCCAGCGCCATTTCGACCTCGTGGGGCGCCAGGG
>NZ_PXWD01000687.1:0-278 GCF_003011945.1 Halomonas sp. ND22Bw
CTATCTGGTTTTCTGTTCTCTTTTCTGAATTCTGCCGTATTCTCTCCTCTCATAAACTCACAAGATAACAAATAGTATCAGAGCTGTTGCCTTCTGTTGGTACTTGGGATCAATGGTGAAGAAAAGACCACATGTCAACATGTGAAGTTTTTAATTTGTGGCATGGAAGTATGCAACTCATATTCACCTCACTTTCTCTCCTTTCTTTATTCTTTCTCAGTTTCTTCTTTTTAACTCTCTTATCTCTCCTAACTTTTCCCGCATATTTTCTTCTCTTT
>NZ_PXWD01000688.1:0-278 GCF_003011945.1 Halomonas sp. ND22Bw
TTCAGCGTGGGCCAGACATTCCACGGCCAGATTGTGGACAACAGTGTCCATCGTGCCGTCAGCCTGAATGACCTTGTCGATCTCTTTGTTGATGTCCGCGACGGTGCGCTCCTTGACTTGAGCGACGGCCGGAACAGTGTTCTTACGGGGCATGGTGTGTATCTCTTTCACATAAGATAGAAAAGCCTAGCGATGCTGCTAGGATTAGAGACACAACCCAGAGGATAAGCGGTCCTTTACGGCCTTGGTTGAAGGCGAGGCGTAAGGCGGTTGATGAT
>NZ_PXWD01000689.1:0-278 GCF_003011945.1 Halomonas sp. ND22Bw
TTCGGGCCGACATTGAGGCCTATAAGGCCGAGAGGACCCGCACTGCATGAACGTCTTCGACCTTCGCGACAAGCTCATCGCCGACTACTCGGCCTACGTCCGCAGCTTCGTGACGATCCGCGACGAGCGTATCCGCGAGTGCGTCGACGCCGAGCTGGACGCCGGCCTCCTCTGGCCTCCACCGCAGATCGGCCTGAACCCAGCCTTCGAGCCGGGCGGATGGATCGACGAGCTCGTCGATTCCGGGCTGCTACATCCCGAGTGCAAGCGCATCTTCC
>NZ_PXWD01000690.1:0-278 GCF_003011945.1 Halomonas sp. ND22Bw
TTTCGGCTGGGCACTCCGTTTTCCACGGTTGCAGCGATCCGGGCACCGGCGTGCCGACCACCCTGCATCGCGACCTCGGCCACCCCGGCAAGTTTGTCCCGCGACATGAGGTCGCCCACCACGTAGACGTTCGGGTGGCCGGGAACGGTCAGATCGGCTTCCACCTCGATGCGGCCACCGCCGACCTGCTTCACACCCAGCGCCGTGGCCAGTGCCTCGGCGAACGGCACTGCTTCGACGCCCGCGGTCCACAGAATCGTGCGGGTCTCGTACTGCCG
>NZ_PXWD01000691.1:0-278 GCF_003011945.1 Halomonas sp. ND22Bw
GGCGCCGACGCTGGGTGGCCACCGGCCGACAAGGCGCGCGCGGTGACCAGGTGCAGCAGACGTCGAACGCCTATTGGCTGAAAGCGCCCATGGAGGCCCTGCAGGCGGCGGCTAAGGTGCTTGCGCCTCGCAAGGCCGAAGAGGACGACGAGGCCCGCTGGGCGGCAATGCCTGCCGCGATGCAGGCCAGCCTTCGGGCCATGAAGGCGTCAGCCGCGCGGCGCAGCGAGCGTGGCCCCCAGAGCTGTCGAAGATCTGACCCATGAATCACCTGAGGG
>NZ_PXWD01000692.1:0-278 GCF_003011945.1 Halomonas sp. ND22Bw
GGCATGTTCCAGCCGTTGGCCAGCACGAACGAGGGTGATCCCGCGAGGATCGTCCCTCCCGCCGTCCCTACGAGCCGGTTGCGCATCGCCCCCTCCTCTTCCTGACGTCGTTGTTGTATTAGCCACGTCTGGATCGAGTATAGAAGCCCCTCGCCGGGCGACCGGCTTGCACCAGCGCCTCGCCCTAACGCGTCAGTCAACGCTAGTGGACGACTCAGCGCGCCGCCAGCGACGCCACCATGGCGATCAGCACGACCAGGACCAGCGCCAGCGACAGG
>NZ_PXWD01000693.1:0-278 GCF_003011945.1 Halomonas sp. ND22Bw
AAACGGGCGCGCTCGGCCTCGGGCAGCAGGACGGCGGGCTCGCCGGCGGGGGCCAGGTCGGCGACCTTGACCGGCGCGTCCACGTTCATCTTCTGCACCGAGGCCGGGTTCTTGTCGTCGGCGGCCAGGAAGGTGATCGTCGACTGGCGTTGCGGCGTCAGATATTTGCGGGCGACGCGCTGGATGTCGGCGGCGGTGACGGCCTGGATCTGGGCCACCTCCTGATCGGCGGCGGCGGCCGATCCGGTGTTGATCAGCGAGAAGCCCAGGGCGGTGGC
>NZ_PXWD01000694.1:0-278 GCF_003011945.1 Halomonas sp. ND22Bw
GAGCATCGCAAGGCGCTTGTCCAGTTCACTGGCCTGGTGCTGCGCCACCTTCTGCTCGGTGGAGCGCCACAGGCCCGACAGCCAGCCACCGGCCACGCCCTGGCAGGCCTGCTTGCTCTGGCTGGTGCTCTGCAGGGTGGCGCTGAGCTGATTGAGCCGTTGCTTGATATCCAGGGTGATGCGGTTGCGCTGGGCCAGTTGAGCGCTGGCGTGCTCGCAGTCGAATGCGTCGTACCACTGCATGTCGAGGGTCAACTTCTGGATATCCAGGTTGATCG
>NZ_PXWD01000069.1:0-579 GCF_003011945.1 Halomonas sp. ND22Bw
TATTGGGCGCCCATCAGAATTGCGCGACTGACCGAGGACCGGCCGACGCCGAGTGTCGAGGCGATGGCATCGAGGCTCTTCCCTTGTTCACGTAGTGCACGCGCGCGTTCGGTGCGTTCGGTGCGTTCGACGATCATGCGGCGTTCCATTTGGGCGAGGGCTGCCATGATGTGGAATAAGAATTCGCCGCCTGCGGTGGTTGTGTCGAATCCTTCGGTGAGGGAACGGAATGCGATACCACGTTCGCCGAGGTTGTGGACTGTGTCGATGACGTGGCGGACGGATCGTCCGAGGCGATCAAGTTTCCAGACGACAAGGACATCACCGTCGTGATCGCGTAGGTAGTTCAGGCATTCGGTGAGCTGGGGGCGCTGCATTTTGGAGCCGGATTTGTAGTCGGTGAAGATGCGGATCGCGCCGGCTTGGCGGAGTGCGTGCTGCTGCAGCTCGGGGTTTTGTTCGAGGGTGGAGACGCGGGCGTATCCGATGATGCTCACAGTCTCGGTCCTTCTGGTCTGCTGCTGTGTTGTGGGATGGTGCGGCTGTTCATGAGTTGGTGGTCGACCTCGGGGCTCCAGT
>NZ_PXWD01000695.1:0-277 GCF_003011945.1 Halomonas sp. ND22Bw
GCCGTAGCCCATGGAGCCCGAGGTCGGGGCGATGTGGGAGGCGAGCCGCCGGAACCGGTAGAAGCGGTGGATCCAGGCGGCGTAGTTGCCGGCCCCGTTGCAGAGGATGGCGTCCGCCGGCAGCGCCTCGCGCAGGTGGACCATCACCGCGCCGAGGTTCACGGCACCCGGCTGCGGCGTCGCCGGCTCGCTCCAGGCGAGGTACTCCGCGTGGGCGGCGCGGGTCTCCTCGACCCAGGGCCGGATTGTCGGCGCGTCGAGTTCGGCCAGGGCCCTG
>NZ_PXWD01000696.1:0-277 GCF_003011945.1 Halomonas sp. ND22Bw
CCCGATCACCATCGCCGCCCTGGAACAGCTCGGCATCGAATCCCTCACGGTTCCCGCCGTGGCCGTCCTCTCGACCGTCCTGGCGGCGATTCCCCACGTCCTCGCCGCCGCCATCGTCCTCACTGTAGGCTGGTTCATCGGTCGCTGGGTCGCCCAGCTGATCGAACGCATCCTGCCGGCCACCGGCTTCGATCGCAGCATCTCCAGCCTGACCAGCCTCACGGCCACTGCCGAGACGCCGGCCCAACCCGTTCCTGCCTCCGCGCCCTATGCCGGC
>NZ_PXWD01000697.1:0-277 GCF_003011945.1 Halomonas sp. ND22Bw
GTCGCATCCAGGGTGACACAACGTTGTCGCATCCAGGATGCGACAACACGCAACAAGGTGTTGCACGGATGTGTCATGATGGCTTAGATTTGAACCAACGTTAGTGCATGGGATTTTCAGAGGGAAAAAATCATGTTTATTGATTCAGAAAAACGACTGAAACAACTTTCAGATGAGGCAAAGAAAAACACCGAGGATCTCGAAGAAGCAAAGAAAAATTCAAGGTTTACACAGGTATCCCCAAAAGGTTGGGAACGCGTTCGAGAGCTGCTGAAGG
>NZ_PXWD01000698.1:0-277 GCF_003011945.1 Halomonas sp. ND22Bw
GCCTACGAGGCCGACTGGAACCCGCTGGGATGGGACAAGTGCAAGGGCTGGGTGAAGCCCATGGGCGGCTCGCCGACGGATGACCGGGGTGTCTAGGGTGTCTAGGCCCGGGATAGGGTCGTTTTTCCAAGGGGTGACAATGCAATTCCATGATATGAAAGGGAGTTTTTGCGCCTGTCTAGGGTGTCTAGGGTTGTTCGCGCCCGCGCGCGCATACGTGCGTGACTTCTAGGGGTTATCCACACCCCCCTTAAAAAATGTCTCTCACGCATGAAGA
>NZ_PXWD01000699.1:0-277 GCF_003011945.1 Halomonas sp. ND22Bw
ACCTGGTGTCGAACTCGCTGCGCCACACGCACGAAGGCGGCGTGCTGGTCGGCGCGCGGCTGCGCGGCAACGGCGTGCGCATCGAGGTGGTCGACACCGGCGTGGGCATCGCGGCGCAGCACCAGTCGCGGGTGTTCGAGGAGTTCTTCCAGATCGATGCGCACAGCCGCGCGGGCGAGCGCGGCGCCCGCGGCATGGGCCTCGGGCTGGCCACGGTGCAGCGGCTCGCCGGGCTGCTCAACACCCGCGTCGAGCTCAGCTCGCGGCCGGGCCGCGG
>NZ_PXWD01000700.1:0-277 GCF_003011945.1 Halomonas sp. ND22Bw
GCCCAAGTCGGTGAGCGACCAGGACCGAACTCTCACCGCTACGACTGCGGTGAAACCCCGCGAAAACTCCGCCCATTGGGCGCCCTCGACAGATGAGCCGAGATATAGAAAAAATTCCCCAGTTCGACCAGGCGTCGCCACGCACTAGTTCAGATCACGCACTAGTTCAGATAAGGGCCTTCGAATCGAAATGGGATGCAACTGCGCGGGTTCACAGAAACTCGCGGACGATAGCGGCGCAACTCGCGCGTGGGTGGAGCATCAACCCCTGAGGGAC
>NZ_PXWD01000701.1:0-277 GCF_003011945.1 Halomonas sp. ND22Bw
GCAATGACCGTCGAGGTCGATGCCGAAGATGCCTTCGCCGGTCGATTCGAGCAGCAGGCTCAGCTGGTGCCGCCACAGCGGATCGACGCCGGCTTCGGCCGCGCTGGGCAGGGTCAGGGCGTGGTCGTGCATACCAGCGAGGCATGCAACGGCCGTGCCATCGCCGGATGGATCACAGCAGGTCTTCGGGCAGCAGCTTGAGCAGCAGCCAATTCTTGAAGTCGCCGAGCCAGCTGGCGCCAGGCTCGTCCTTAGTCATCCTGCGCGTGCCGTCGGC
>NZ_PXWD01000702.1:0-277 GCF_003011945.1 Halomonas sp. ND22Bw
TGCTGCAGTACCTGACGATCCCGGTGAGCGAGATGTTCCGCGACCCGAGCTATTTCCTCACGCTGCGCCAGCAGGTCGTGCCTGTGCTGCAGACCTACCCTTCCGTCAAGGTCTGGGTGGCGGGCCGCAGCACCGGCGAAGAAGCCTGGTCGCTGGCGATCCTGCTGCGCGAGGAAGGCCTGCTGGAACGCACCCAGATCTATGCGACGGACATCAACCCGTCGTCGCTCGACAAGGCGCGCCAGGGCATCTTTCCGATGGATGCGGTGCGCGGCTA
>NZ_PXWD01000703.1:0-277 GCF_003011945.1 Halomonas sp. ND22Bw
GCAGCTGGAAGGCGTGGGCCTGCCCGTTCGTCGATGGCGCCAGCGCCGCGTTGAGGCGGTCCACGTCGGCCTGGCTGCCGGCGTTGACCACGTCGATGCCGTCGATGGCGAGCAAGGTCATGCCGCGCACCAGGCCGGCCTGCGCTGCCGGCGACCCGGGCTCGGTGTAGGCCACGCGGATCTGGCGCGGCGGCGTGCGGGCGAGGTAGGCGAACTCGACGCCGTAGCCCGATTCGGTGCTCTGCAGGATGGCGCTGTACTGCGCCGTGTCGTAGGT
>NZ_PXWD01000704.1:0-277 GCF_003011945.1 Halomonas sp. ND22Bw
GCGCCTCATACCCGGCACTGGTCTGCGAAGCGGGAATGCCCGCGGAAATGGCGAGTTTCGAGCCCGCCGCAGTCGTGGAACTCATGACATATCTCCAGTCAGCGAGCCGGCTGTGGCCGGCGGGTCAATCCTGTCGCGGGCAGGAAAGCAGGTCAGCCGAGAGTGGCGTCGAGCGCGGCCTTCTCGGCCTCCGCGGGCGACTTCGGCTTATCGGTCGAGGCGAGGCCAGCGGCGGCATAGTTGCCGATCTCGCCGTCCGACGCGTCTGTGATCTCAT
>NZ_PXWD01000070.1:0-573 GCF_003011945.1 Halomonas sp. ND22Bw
GGGGCAGGCTGTGCAGGAGAGCGGCAGCGCCGATGTAGTCGCTGACCTGACCCGCTGTCATGATGAGGCTGATGGGCCTTCCGTTCGCATCGGTCACGGCGTGAAGCTTGGTGTTCATGCCGCCTTTCGTGCGTCCGATCAGTCGCCCGAGACCCCCTTTTTTACCCGCAGGCTCGAAGCCGTACGGTGCGCCTTCAGATAGGTGGCATCGATCATGACGGTCCGGCGTTCGGCCTGTGCGCCAGACAGGCCCTCCATCATCCGGACGAAGACGCCAGCTTCGCTCCACCGCTTCCAGCGATTGTAGAGGGTCTTGTGCGGCCCATAGGCCGCCGGCGCATCTCGCCAGCGCAGGCCGTTGCGGTTGACGAAGATGATCCCGCTCAACACCCGCCTATCATCCACCCGAGGTTTGCCGTGGCTCTTAGGGAAATAGGGCTCCAGCCGAGCCATCTGCTCGTCCGTCAGCCAATACAGGTCACTCATAATCCAGACTCCTCAGGAGCCTGAATCAGATCGCGCCCATCACATCAATGGGTCCTGAGCCTAAGCAGTCGAATCACGGGGTAGAGT
>NZ_PXWD01000705.1:0-277 GCF_003011945.1 Halomonas sp. ND22Bw
AAGGCCATCGGTGGGCGGCGGCGGCGGGGATGAGGTTTATGTGGCAGCAACGTCGCTGAGAGCCGGGAAGGGACCTGCGCAATTGCTAATGTCTGCAGCTTTCTCCTTCAACATCTGGGATCTCCAGCACTTCATGCTCATCCTCAGACGCTCGCCTCTCTCCCAGGTTCTTGATTTCCCTCCTCTACTTCACCAAATATTTTTCAGAATTTTTCCTCACTACGGTAAATATGATTTTTCTTTCTTTTTGGTAAGTAAATACGGTAAATATAGTGAT
>NZ_PXWD01000706.1:0-277 GCF_003011945.1 Halomonas sp. ND22Bw
CGAACAATCGTATCTATTGGAGATATAATTACGTACACTGCAACATTAACAAACACTGGAAACTTCCCTGCAAACTCGGTATTACTCATTAACGGTGTTCCTGAAGGGGCATTATTTGTTCCAAATAGTGTCACGCTTAACGGGATTTCACTTCCAGATGCAAGTCCAACTCTCGGTATTCCAGTTGGTATTATCGCACCAGGTGATTCTGCTACAATTACGTTCCAATTTCTTGCAAACTCTATTCCGCCGCAAGGGGCAATTATAAATCAAGCAC
>NZ_PXWD01000707.1:0-277 GCF_003011945.1 Halomonas sp. ND22Bw
GCGGAATCGACCGGCGGCGCCAAGGCGGTGGAGCGCCGCTCCAACGCCGATCGCCGCGTGGCGCTTGCCCCCTTGCGCAAGAAGCTCGAGGGCGTCGAGGGGCGGATGAAGAAGCTCGCAGACGCCATGGCCAAGATCGACGCGGCTTTGGCCGACGGCACCGCCTTCCAGGCCAACCCGGCCAAGGCCGGCGAACTGATGAAGATGCGCTCGGACGCGGCAACGGCCCTGGAGGCTGCCGAGGAGGAGTGGCTGGAACTCAGCGGCGAGATCGAGG
>NZ_PXWD01000708.1:0-277 GCF_003011945.1 Halomonas sp. ND22Bw
GCCCGAGGAAGCTGCGCTGACGCGTGAGATCGTGGCTCGAATGGCGGCGACACAGGCTGCTCACGCAGAGCGGCATCATCATGCGCACCGAGACGCACATGCGAAGAGCCATGCGATCCTGAAAGGGCGGATGACAGTCCATCAGGATCTGCCTGCCGAATTGGCGCAGGGCATCTTCGCCCACCCTGGCGAACATGAGATCGTAGCTCGACTGTCATCGGCGCCGGGTGATATTCACAGCGATGCAGTGCCGGCCCCGCGCGGCTTTGCGGTCAAG
>NZ_PXWD01000709.1:0-277 GCF_003011945.1 Halomonas sp. ND22Bw
GACCCCACGGCCAACGATGCTCTTCATTGGGCACCGATCCACGAAACCGGGCTTCGTTCTCGGATGGCCCGAGTCGCCCGTTGGGTAGCGACCGCGCGTCCCGATGCCGTTGTCGTGGATGTATCCGTCGAAATTGCAACATTCATTCGATTGATGGGTGTCCCCGTCATCGTAGTGGCGATGCCAGGCGACAGGACCGATGCCGCCCACCAGCTCGCGTATCGACTTGCTGATCACATCATCGCCGCCTGGCCCCACGAGGTCTACGACCCGACTT
>NZ_PXWD01000710.1:0-277 GCF_003011945.1 Halomonas sp. ND22Bw
CGCGCAGTTCGATGTGGTGGCAGCGCGAAAGGGAAACGCTGGCTCCCAATATCTCCCGCGCGCGTGCCGTCGCCGCCGCAACGACGCGCTGGAGAAGGTCGACACCTTGCGGCTGAGCGGTAGCAAGCATATTCGCATAATCCGCAAATGGGCGCGGCTTCACAGGGTTGAAAGCGTAAAATTCTGTGAAGAACGCTCAGCAAATCTGCGAAGGATGCGAAGATATGGCGGCGCGCAAGGCATTCATCGGCGTCCGGCTGCGCCGGCTGCGCGAGGA
>NZ_PXWD01000711.1:0-277 GCF_003011945.1 Halomonas sp. ND22Bw
GGTCGCCGAGGCTCGACGTTTCGATGATTGCGATGTCTGGATCGGTGGTGCTCACGGGGTACTCCTACGGTGTAATCGGGTCGGCCTCGTTTCTGACGTGAAACGTCCTCGTTCAGGCCAGTGCGAGGAAGAGCTTTTCCAGTTCTGCTTCGGTCATGGGTTCTTTGTTGTCTGCCGCTTCGCCTGTCATGCACTCTCGGAGACCGGTAGCGACGATCTTGAAGCCAGCTTTGTCGAGGGCCCTGGAAACAGCGGCGAGCTGGGTGACAACGTCTTT
>NZ_PXWD01000712.1:0-277 GCF_003011945.1 Halomonas sp. ND22Bw
CAGAAACGGATAGCATATGACAGCGTGTTCATCGTTTGACGGTGTCCACGAATAAAAGATCCACCGAAGTAGATATGCTGGACTTGGTGCTTCTCAGACTGGAGGTAGGCGATTTGTCCGATGTTGTTACTGGGAAAGTTAGTGATGGTCGTTTTGTACCGGGAATGGCTTTAGCTTATTACCTGATGGCATATAGTAGACTCCGGCTCATATCCTCATGTTTAAACATCAAATCGTCGTCGGCAGGCTCTGTTCCATTCTCCGTTCCCCCTTCGTT
>NZ_PXWD01000713.1:0-277 GCF_003011945.1 Halomonas sp. ND22Bw
CCCAACCTAACGCCTGAGTTAACCCGCGCCGGCCGCGAGTCTTCCGATGCCGATCATATCCGAGACAGGCATGGGTCGAACGGAGCCATGAAGCGGCGTCGGGTTGAACGAATTGTTAGGTTGGGGCGGTCACCCCGGATCGAACCACGGGGTTGATGTCCTGGCTCGCCGGCGTGACTCGCCCGCCAGACACCCCGAACGCAGGACCTCACTAAAAAGCGGCACCGCGTCACGCTGCAAGCGCGCTTGCAGCAACCGCTGTACCGCTTTTTAGCAG
>NZ_PXWD01000714.1:0-277 GCF_003011945.1 Halomonas sp. ND22Bw
CGAAGCGAGCACCAGGCGGGGAAGCAGGCAGGATAGACAGAAAAGCACGTTCAGAACATCGTTCAAACGGCAGCAAGAGGATAGAATAAGATAAGACACGGAAACCAAACGCCGAACCAAAAATCCTGATGAATGGGCGAATAATATATGTGTATGTAGATCACAACAGAATGTGCCGGGGAGGGAGAGTGGGAGAGGGAGTAGGGTGTGTCGGTGCGGAAGGCGGGCTGTGATCGCGGTGTCGCAACAGGCGATCAGAGGGAGGCATGGATGGCCA
>NZ_PXWD01000071.1:0-571 GCF_003011945.1 Halomonas sp. ND22Bw
CGGCCATCTTCTTCGCGAGCGCTTCGTCGTTCTTCTTCTCGCCCTTGTTGACGCGGCAGTTCTCCAGCAGCACGACCTGGCCCGGCGCCACGTCGACCCCGTCGACCCAGTTCGCCACCAGCGGCACCGGGCGGCCGAGCAGCTCGGCCAGGCGCTCGGCCACCGGTGCCAGCGAATCCTCGGGCTTGAAAGCGCCCTCGGTCGGGCGGCCGAGGTGGGACGTGACCATCACCGCCGCACCGGCGTCGAGCGCGGCCTGGATGCAGGGCACCGAGGCGCGCACGCGCGTGTCTTCGGTGATGCGGCCCGCGTCGTCCTGCGGCACGTTGAGGTCGGCACGGATGAAGACGCGCTGGCCGGCAACCTTGCCTTGCGCACAGAGATCGGTGAAGCGGATGACGTTCATGGGAGGTGGGATGAGGATGAAAGGAAGAAGAAAGCTTTAACTATTGTAGTTTTGCGCTTCCGGCCACCGACCAGCCTACCAGCCGAGGCCGAGGTGCAGCGGCAGGTAGACCGCCATGCCCACGAGCATCGTGCCCAGGACGCCGCGCCGCCAGAAATAGTAGGC
>NZ_PXWD01000715.1:0-277 GCF_003011945.1 Halomonas sp. ND22Bw
GGACGGCGGGATCCAGAATGGCCGAAGACACGGCCGAATCATCTGCCAACATCGACAGCACAACACCGGACTGGAATGCCTCGGCAACGGTTTTCGCGCCGCTCGCCCCTTCCTCGACCAGTTCGGCTACCGCTTCAGGGCTGCGATTCCACACCGTCACGTCGAAGCCTGCGCCCAGTAGATTTCGAGCGATGGGACGACCCATCGCGCCCAAGCCGACCACGGAAACAGAAGTCATGAATTTCCCTCTCGAAAGTACTGAACCATCTAAGACGGT
>NZ_PXWD01000716.1:0-277 GCF_003011945.1 Halomonas sp. ND22Bw
GGGCGGGCCGGTGTCAGGTAAGAGCGCGACGGGCGATCCGGGCTATTCGTGGACGGCGGCGCTGGGGTCCCTGACCCTGGCCACCGTGCCGGACGTGCTGCCCGAGGAAGACCTGGTCAAGGTGCGCGCCAACATCGTGGCGGCGGCCCGGACCTATGTCGACGCCGGCTATGGCCAGGGCTATGGCCTGCCGGTCGCGGGCGAGACATACGAGTGGGGATCGAACGGCGCCCTGATGAGCCGGGCGGTCGTTCTGGGTTCGGCCTTCGACTACACC
>NZ_PXWD01000717.1:0-277 GCF_003011945.1 Halomonas sp. ND22Bw
CCCCATTGCGATTTGTAACTGGCGCTTATTTTCCGCTTTATCTTCCAACGTATCGCGGGTGTAACGCGAGGCCAACAGTAAGTCCGTCTCTGGACTCCAGATTTTCTCGTCCACGCCGTTCAGTACGCCGGAAAGACGCCCTTCACGGTGACGCTGTTGCAACAGACCTTCCATACCGTAGGCAAACTGCGGTTCGGTGATCTCGCGAGCGTAGGTTGGACTGACCGCCGTAATGTGATCGGCATAGTACAGACCGGCCTTCAGGAAAGAGATTTGT
>NZ_PXWD01000718.1:0-277 GCF_003011945.1 Halomonas sp. ND22Bw
GTCCGCGGAGAAGGGCACGCTGCGCGGCATGCACTTCCAGCGCGGCGATGCGGTCGAGGCCAAGCTGGTGCGCTGCACGCGCGGCGCGATCCTCGACGTGATCATCGACCTGCGCCACGACTCGCCGACTTACCTTAAGCACGAGGCCTTCGAGCTGACCGCGCAGAGTCATCGCCAGCTCTACGTGCCGCCTGGCTTCGCACATTCGTTCCAGACGCTGACCGACGACATGGAGGCGACGTACCTGGTGTCCGCGCCCTACACGCCGGAAGCGGAG
>NZ_PXWD01000719.1:0-277 GCF_003011945.1 Halomonas sp. ND22Bw
GTTGTCGAACGCGACCTCGACGATGCCTGAGATCTGTGGACGCATCTGCCCGCAAGACCGGCTGTGCGAAGGCAATTGCGTGATCGAATTCAGCGGCCACGGCGCGGTGACGATCGGTTCGGTGGAGAAATTCATCACCGACACCGCCTGGGCGGAGGGATGGGTCGAGCCGCGCGTCCCCGGGGCGGCGCGCGGCCAGTCGGTTGGGGTGATCGGCGCCGGCCCGGCGGGGCTGACCGCCGCCGAATATCTGCGCGCGCAGGGATATGACGTGCAC
>NZ_PXWD01000720.1:0-277 GCF_003011945.1 Halomonas sp. ND22Bw
TCAGGATGACGTGCGCGCCCTTCGCCGCCAGCGCGATCGCGGTCGCCGCACCGATTCCGCGGCTGGCGCCGGTCACCAGCGCCCGCCGGTCCGTCAACTGCATGTCCATCGCGCGTCAGTTCATCCGTTCGGCGAGCAGGGCGAACTGGTCGACCGCGCTCGATTCGTCATGATCGGTCAGCGACGTCGGATAGTCGCCGGTGAAGCAGGCATCGCAATATTTCGGGCGGATGTCGGCGCGGTGGCTTTCGCCCAGTGCCTTGTACAGGCCGTCGAT
>NZ_PXWD01000721.1:0-277 GCF_003011945.1 Halomonas sp. ND22Bw
ACCGCCTGGCCTCGCGTGCCACCAACGATGCCATCTGGGACTGGGATCTCGCGAGCGACCACATCCGTTGGAACGAGGCCGTGCAGACCCTTTTCGGGTATGCCCCGGACGGGGTCGGCGCGAGCGGCGGATGGTGGAAGTCGCGCATCCACCCGGAGGACCGCGACCGCGTCCGGAGCGGCATCCATGCCGTGATCGACGGCGGGGCGGAGCACTGGCGGGACGAGTACCGGTTCCTGCGCGCCGACGGCTCCTATGCGGATATCCTCGACCGTGG
>NZ_PXWD01000722.1:0-277 GCF_003011945.1 Halomonas sp. ND22Bw
TCTTTGTCCTCGCCGCCGGTGATCATCAGTCGTGCAGTGATCTCCAGCTCCCCGAGGACGTCGCGCTGCTCGTCGCCTTCCACGGCCATGCCGGCATCGGTCTGGTCTTCGTCGAGCGCATCGGCGTCCAGCGTCTGTACCTGGCTCGGCGTATCGACCAGGCGCCAGGCGGCGGCGAACGGCGCCAGACTGACGCCCGCGCCGGGCGCGAGCTTCACGCGATGCACGGTGAGGCCCAAACGTGCCGCGAAGTCGCCGAACAGGCCGAAGCTGTTGC
>NZ_PXWD01000723.1:0-277 GCF_003011945.1 Halomonas sp. ND22Bw
TGGCTCCGACCTTCGTGCAGGCTGGTCTCGACACCGCTTGGCTCGAGAATGTTGCTGCAGCCGTTGACGAGTCCGTACTCGAAGGCGCAATTCGCTGGCTGAATTACACCATCGAATCCGAACTCCTGATGAACGAGATCGCCGACTCCACAACGAGGATTTCAACTCTCGTAGGTGCAGCTAAACAGTATTCTCAGATGGACCGCGCGCCCTTCCAGACCATCGATGTCCACGAATTGCTCGACAGCACGTTGATCATGTTGGGGCAAAAGATCGG
>NZ_PXWD01000724.1:0-277 GCF_003011945.1 Halomonas sp. ND22Bw
GGGACGGACGGCATGATGACGCCGGTATCCTTGCCATAGGCGTCCCAGGCGGCGATCAGCACTTTCAGCCGGGCCGGTTCGCGCGCGGCGAGGTCGTTCGTCTCGCCCGGGTCGTCGGCGATGTTGCACAATCGCCACGCGTCGCCGAGGTTCACCGCTTTCCCGTCACCCTGCCGCACGGCACGCCGCCCGAACAATTCGCTGCCGATCGCCTCGCCGGGCGCGTGGACCCGATCGACCGCGCCAGTCAGATAGGGGCGCCAGCTGCGCCCGCGCA
>NZ_PXWD01000072.1:0-569 GCF_003011945.1 Halomonas sp. ND22Bw
CAAGCTCTCACCAATGTGGGAGGGTCCGTATCGAGTGATCGGCGTCCCCCGGCCGGGCTCCGTTCGGCTGGCCACGGGCGACGGCGCAGAGCTGCCTAACCCGTGGAACATCGAACACCTTCGCCGCTTCTACCCCTGAGGGGGGGGTCGAGTGTCAGGTTTCGGCTCGGGCCAACCCCGCACCCCCCTCGGGTGTGCAGGGTTGGGCGGGGGCTACCACACATGCACATTCATATTTCTCTTATTTTGAGCATTTCTGTTGAAGAATCTTGGCTTGAATTAGCACGCTCGTGCTCGACCCTGCCCTCGGTGGCCCGGGCCGGCTAAAATCGCCAAACGGGGCCCAGAACCGAGCCGTGCCCCGGGGCGTGGTGAACTCCGGGGGGGAATCGGCAAAAACCCACAATCGGGTTACCCATAACCCTCGGTCACCACGTTCCCGGCCTGGCCAGTCTCGACTTTTTTTTTTAATGAGTCTGTTTCCACGTAGAGATACATTTGTTGAGTTTTTCGGGATGATTTGAGCTTTGATCTTGGTTAGTGGATATTGTTGAACGGAACATATAATG
>NZ_PXWD01000725.1:0-277 GCF_003011945.1 Halomonas sp. ND22Bw
CGGCCATCACATTTAAATTGTTCAGATGAGCTGCTACTTACCGGCAGCGCTTGCTCTACATTCTCCTGGACATTTTCTAAATTCTTTTTCCCTTTTTCACTAAGTCCAAGTTCCGGTAATTCGCCATGTACCGCTCTTTGCTCAGCTACGATCTGTTGCTGAGCAATCATCAGTTCTTCAAATTTTTGCTGTTTCTGAGCTTGATATTCTTGATATTTTTTATATACCAAAATACTTAATCCTAAAATAATGATTAAGCCTAATACAGTAATGATCT
>NZ_PXWD01000726.1:0-277 GCF_003011945.1 Halomonas sp. ND22Bw
CGCCTCGGCCTGGCGCGAATAGGTGGCGATGAGGTCGTCCGCCTCGTAGCGAATGAGCTCGATCGGCTGCAGTCCGAAGGCCCGCACGGCGTCGCGCATCAGCGGCATCTGCCGTTTCAGATCGTCCGGCGCGTCCGGCCGGTGGCCCTTGTAGTCCGGAAACAGCTCCTTGCGGAACGCGCCCTCGGACTTGTCGAACACGATGGCCAGATGGGTCGGCATCACGCCCGCCGCCCCCTCCTGCACGAACTGGGCGCTCTTGGTGCAGAACCGCCGC
>NZ_PXWD01000727.1:0-277 GCF_003011945.1 Halomonas sp. ND22Bw
CGACGTCGAGCGGCACCCAGTAGTCGTGCCAACGCCAGGCATCGAATTCCGGATGGTCGGTGGCGCGAAGGTTGAGATCCCAATCGTGGCCGACAAGTTGCAGCAGATACCAGATCTGCTTCTGGCCTTTGTAGTGGCCTCGTGCGTCACGGCGGATGAACCGATCCGGCACCTCGTAGCGCAACCAGTCACGGGTACGGGCGATGATCCGCACATGCTCCGGATGGAGCCCCACTTCTTCGTGCAGTTCCCGGAACATGGCTTGCTCGGGACTTTC
>NZ_PXWD01000728.1:0-277 GCF_003011945.1 Halomonas sp. ND22Bw
CGCCGGCCTGCCCTTCAAACTGCCGAACGGTAACGACACCCACCGAGGCCGCTGCGGCCAGCTCGGCTTGCGTCCAATTCAGGAGGCCACGGGCGGCCCGGCATTGCGCTGCGGAGATCATACCCCAGATCTAACGCATCCATCGAAAAACGACAATAGCGTCTAATAGCGATTGATCCAGCATAAAACAACGCTTATAGATTGATCCATCGAAAAACGACGGATTGACCCCATGTCCTCCCACCGCTCCCTTTCCTGGCAGACCGCTCTCCGCGAC
>NZ_PXWD01000729.1:0-277 GCF_003011945.1 Halomonas sp. ND22Bw
CCGAAGAAGAGCGCCACCCCGGCCCCCGCGCAGTACTTCGCGCTGGACCCGGCGTTCGTGGTCAATCTCAATGGCCCGGTCGATGGTCCGCGCTACCTGCAGCTGGAAGTGCAGCTGATGACCCGTGACCCGGCTGCGCTGGAAGCGATCAAGACCCGTGCACCCGCCATCCGCGCACGCCTGCTGATGCTGTTCTCGCAGGTCAGCCCGGACCAGATCGCCGATGTCGCCGGCAAGCAGAAGCTGCAGGCTGCGTCGCTGGCCGAAGTGCAGAAAG
>NZ_PXWD01000730.1:0-277 GCF_003011945.1 Halomonas sp. ND22Bw
GGGATTGGGAATTTTATCAGGGTATTTGAAAAAACAGCAGGCGCTGTATTGGGTGATGTTTGTGCTCACGGCGCTGGATACCCTGTTTCAGGGTGCTATCCCCCTTATGTATAAGCACATTTTCGATACGGTTTTTGTTCTGCACAGCAAGACAGTACCGATATTTTTACTCAGTCTTCTTGCTCTAGGGTTTGTGGTATTTGCGGGTTTAAATATTTTAGGACGCTATCTGGCCGTTAAAGCAGGAGCGCATGTTATCAAAGACATACGCATGCGT
>NZ_PXWD01000731.1:0-277 GCF_003011945.1 Halomonas sp. ND22Bw
GACCTTCAGGCGGAAGTCCGCCGTTTGGGCGGCGATCCCGAAGATGACGGGACCGTGCTTGCCGGAGCCCACCGCATGTTCCTCGACCTCAAGGCCAAGGTCACGGGGCAGGACGACAAGGCGATCATCGACGAGGTCGAGCGGGGCGAAGACCATATCAAGGCGAAGTTCGACGATGCGTTGGCGAAGGAGGATCTGTCGCCGGAGGTGCGGGCGGCAATCGCGAAGGCCAACCAGTCGGTGCAGGAAGGCCACGATCAGATGCGCGACCTGAAGC
>NZ_PXWD01000732.1:0-277 GCF_003011945.1 Halomonas sp. ND22Bw
CTCATCGCGGCGATGAGGCGCTGTTCTGGGACTTCGACAACCTCCAGTGCCTGTGCGGCGCGTGCCACTCCGGCGCCAAGCAGCGCGAGGAGCAGGCGACCGCCTGGGAGTAGGGGGGGGGCGAAAGTCGGGAGGGCGGTCGCCGCCCGGACCACTCATGCTCTCACGTGGAGACTTTTTTTGGGCGCGGATGGATTTTCGGAGACCGATCTGTTCGGCGATCCGATCGTGCCGCGCTCAGAAGGGCGTGGGAGGCCGGAGCATCGGTGGAGCCTCG
>NZ_PXWD01000733.1:0-277 GCF_003011945.1 Halomonas sp. ND22Bw
GGCGCTTGTCCATTCCGCTGGCGCGTGAAACCCTGCACGCGGTGCCCGCCTTCACAGACCGGAGCGCCGAGACGACATGACCCGACCGCCCAAGATGGCGCGCCTCGATGCCGACGACGCGCTGGACGATCCGTTCCGCGATCGCGACGGCGGTCGCTATTTCAACCGCGAACTGTCGTGGCTGGCGTTCAACCGCCGCGTGCTGGAGGAGGCGTGCAATCCCGCGCATCCGTTGCTGGAGCGGTTGCGCTTCCTCGCGATCTCGGGCGGCAACCTC
>NZ_PXWD01000734.1:0-276 GCF_003011945.1 Halomonas sp. ND22Bw
GGCGATGCGCACCTGGCCGTCGGCCGTCACCACCTCGGCCTCCAGCAGGCTGGACGATGCCAACCCGTAGCGCTTCGAGAAGCTGCCGAAGCCGCCGCTCTGCACCAGGCCGGCGACGCCGACCGACAGGCAACCGCCGCCCTGCACATAGCCGCCCGCCTGGGTGCTGACGGCGTCGTACACCTGCGCCCACAACGCGCCGCCGCCCACGGACACCGCGCGCTGCGGCGCCGCGCGGCCCTCTCAACCCGCGGCGACGAAGGCGTCGTGCATCTC
>NZ_PXWD01000073.1:0-568 GCF_003011945.1 Halomonas sp. ND22Bw
GCTGATCCGAGCCGGTACCCGGAGGCGAGTTGGCCGCGGCCAATTTTCCAAGATTGGGGCTTGTGGCATACAGGTCCCGGATTGCGTCGCGGCGTTTCATGCTGTCCGCCTCCAAGCGGTGTGGACGGAATCAGCCGGGATGTGTCCGTGCTGTGAGGTGGTGCTGAAGCGGGAGTTGGCCGCGGCCAACTTTTTGCGGGAGGGGGCGTAGCCGACAGGATCGGCAACTCCGGATCCGTCCTTGTCCACGGCGGCGTACGAACCGGAGTTGGCCGCGCCCAACTTTTCAGGGGCGGGAGCGCGGTCATCAGCGGCGGCGCTTAGGGGCCCGCCCCGATTGGCCACGATGTCCTGGCGTGAGTTGGCCGCGGCCAACTTTCCGAGGCCGGAGATCGCGTAAGTGAAGTTCGTGGGCGCAGCGGGGTGGCTCATGCGACCCGTCCCCAGGCTTTATGAACGAGCCCGAGGATCTCCCGATGGACGGCGTCGAGGCTTTCGTAAGCCCGATCGTAGGTCGCGCGGCCGACGCTGTTCCGCTCGAGTTCGTACAGGCTCTGCTTCGTCAGGC
>NZ_PXWD01000735.1:0-276 GCF_003011945.1 Halomonas sp. ND22Bw
TGGGCGCGCCCGAGCGGTTCCGCCTGGTCGAGGTCGGCCCCGGCGACGGCACATTGATGAGCGACGCCTTACGCGCCGCCCGCCTGGTCCCGGGCTTTCTCGAAGCCTGCGATCTGATCCTGATCGAACCCAGCGCCCCCTTGCGCGATCTCCAGGCCAAGGCCCTGGCCGGCGCCGACCTGTCGCCGCGCTGGGTCCGCAGCCTGACGGCGATCGAGACCGACGCCCCGGTCATCCTGATCGCCAATGAGGTGCTGGACTGCATGCCCGCCCGTC
>NZ_PXWD01000736.1:0-276 GCF_003011945.1 Halomonas sp. ND22Bw
CGGCAGCGCCAACTGGGACACGCGCAGCTTCCGCCTGAACTTCGAACTCAACGTCGAGGTCTACGATACCGCACTGGCCGGGCGCCTCGATGCCTTCATGCGGGAGAAGATGTCGCTACGCCTCACCCGCGAGACGCTAGCGCAGCGCGGGCTCCCCGTCCGGCTGCGCGACGCAGGCGTCCGATTACTGCTGCCATACCTGTAGCCTCGTCCTCCGCCAGCCGGCCGGACGCCTTGCGCTGCACGGCCTCCTGGGTCGGGGCGAGATGGACGATG
>NZ_PXWD01000737.1:0-276 GCF_003011945.1 Halomonas sp. ND22Bw
GCTCCACCTTCTCCCCCGAGGGTAGAAGGACGAGCAGCAGCATCGTCTCCTCCCCACTTGTGGGGAGGAGACCGCGTAGCGGTGGAGGGGCTCTTGAAGTCCCCCAGGCATTCGTGATGCTGTGACAACCCCTCCGTCACGGCGCAAAGGGCGCCGCGCCACCTCGCCGCTCCGCAGGGAGGAGGCGGGAACGCTAGTTGAAACGTCTGCGCTGTTCGGCGCTGCGCAGGGTGGAGCGAAGAAACTCGGCCGGGGGGTCGGTTTCGGCCAGGACCT
>NZ_PXWD01000738.1:0-276 GCF_003011945.1 Halomonas sp. ND22Bw
ACAAGGCCCTGGATTTCCAGCGATGGGTTCAGGCTGTGCTTGACCATGTCGATGGTTCGCATCAGTTGGCTCAACCCTTCCAAGGCAAAGAACTCGCACTGCAACGGCACCAGAACCGCGTCCGCCGCAGCCATGGCGTTCAACGTCAGAAGGTTCAGCGACGGGGGGCAGTCGATCAGCACATAGGTGACGCCCGCCGTGGCGCCGGTCTCCCCGACGCCCTTGAGCACGTTGCGCAGGCGATGGGCACGGTCCGGCGCGCTCGCCATCTCCAGC
>NZ_PXWD01000739.1:0-276 GCF_003011945.1 Halomonas sp. ND22Bw
CCCGCCGTGCTGGAGGCCGCCATTCACACCGGGGCCGACGTGACCGGCTGCCTGCCTCAGGGCGAGTTCCAGCGCCGCCTGGGGGTTCACGCCCGCGCCGAAGCGTTGAAGACCGCCCGGCCCGCCGCCGCGCCGGTGATCGACCGCCAGCTTCATCGCCTGACTGACGACGACCAGATGGGCGTCCTGTTCAAGGCCGCCGCCATCTTCGCGCCCCGCGCCCTGGTCGTGCCCGGCTGGGACGTCTGATAGAAGGGCGGACATGACCGACCTGGC
>NZ_PXWD01000740.1:0-276 GCF_003011945.1 Halomonas sp. ND22Bw
CTGTTTCCGGGGCGGCCGCCAAGTCGACCTCGAAGTACCCAACTTCTGTGGCGTCAGTTGAAAGAACACGGGTGGCCTACCCGTGCTGCTCGGAACACGGCCATGATCGCCAACGTCACATATCTCGACGCCGTGGTGGTCAGCGATCTCTTCGGTGTTGCCCCTAAGACGGCACATAAGTGGGCCCAGTATGCGAGCACCAGTTGGTCCGTCTACCTCAAAGCGAGAGAAAGCGTTTCATGACCGTTTTCGGGTGGTTCCGGCGGCCATCTCTGT
>NZ_PXWD01000741.1:0-276 GCF_003011945.1 Halomonas sp. ND22Bw
AGTAGATTGTTGATTTCGGGGCCTGCTCGTGTTGGCGCGTAGGCCCCGAAATACCTTTTGTCGGCGCGTAATTCTCGCCATGCCAAGTGCCGGAATTCTCAACCTAACGGCATGAGCATCCAGGCGGCGAGATATACCAAAGCCGCGGTTCCACCCGTGCAAATAGCGGCGATAACCGCGAGTAGACGGACAAGATTGACGTCGGCGCCGAAGTAATCTGCAATTCCGCCGCACACTCCGGCGAACATTTTCTTGTCGTTGGAACGGGTGAAGGGG
>NZ_PXWD01000742.1:0-276 GCF_003011945.1 Halomonas sp. ND22Bw
CGATAAGCTATACTACAAAAAATTAGAGGATTGTATAAATACAACCCTCTAAACTGGCTAACTTTTGTTGCCTTAAAAGACAAAATTAATCTTTTTACTTGCTTTTTAACACAGAATCTTAGCGGATAATAGTATTATCAATCGCTAAGGTCTTCGAGCTATTTCGTAATTCGTAATTCTTTCTTTTTAAGCAACTTAGAACAATAAAATAATTTTCGCACAAATAGTCTATCTTTTTTATAGGTTTTATGTATTTTTGTACATGGAGTGACCGTA
>NZ_PXWD01000743.1:0-276 GCF_003011945.1 Halomonas sp. ND22Bw
CCGATGGCGGGCCGATGCCCGTTCGGAGGCGACCGGATCGGCGGGGCGCTGGGCAGCCGCCCGGCCCTGGAGAACTGGTATCCGCACCGCCTGCGGGTCGAGCTCCTGCACCAGAACGGGCTCGCGGCCGACCCGCTCGGCCCCGATTTCGACTATGCCAGCGCGTTCGCGGCGCTCGACTACGACGCGCTCAAACGCGACATCAAGCAGTTCCTGACCTCGTCGGTGGCGTGGTGGCCGTCCGATTACGGCAATTACGGCCCGCAGATGATCCGC
>NZ_PXWD01000744.1:0-276 GCF_003011945.1 Halomonas sp. ND22Bw
GGCTGGGCGAGTTGTAATAGCCCATCGGCGCGCCGGCCTCGATCTCGGGGGGCACGCGCTTGATCTCGACCTTGGCCTTGGGCAGGCGGCCGAAGGCGTTCGGCAGCCGCGCCTGCATATCGGCCATCTGGGCGTTCAGCTTGGCGATCAGCTCGGCCTTGCCGGCATCGTTGTCGGCGTAGATGTATTTGGGATCGTCCCCCAGGGCCGCGATCCGTTGGGCCACCGATCCTTGGGTCAGCCCTTGCGCCTTCAGCAGACCGTCGGCGCGGGCGG
>NZ_PXWD01000074.1:0-567 GCF_003011945.1 Halomonas sp. ND22Bw
ATCCAGCGCCGACAGTGCCTCATCGACCTGCACACCAGGCGCAGAAGTTCCCGACACCGGAGCGGCGAATACCGACCCACCATCAGCGGGAAGGACCGAGCAACCAGACACAGTGACAACGCACGCCGCAGCTACCGCCGCGACCCCGGTCACGCGCTGGCGCATCACAAGGCCACCACAGCAGTGAGCGGCATGTCATCGACATAGTGACCAGCAGAAAGAGGAAGACTCCTTGACAAAGCTGCTGATAACACGTGGTCGATCTGCACGGCGGAGGATGTTGCCTGCCCGCGTTGGAAGTTGATCGTCGTCGCAGTGTACGGGTCATGGAGTACCCCGGAGAGCACTGTGCATTGCTTTTCGCCGTTCTTGAATACGACGTTCGCAAGATCACGGATCAAGACGTCATTTCTTGTTATCTCTAGCGCCGCATCAGGATGAAGGCACGGTAGGCACGGCGTGTCGGTCGCCCTGTCCCTCATGGTTATCTAATAGCGTCTATATCACAGGTGGGACAGCCATAGGAGTGGCGATGTCGTGTGCTGTAGAGAAGGTCATTTCACCGAC
>NZ_PXWD01000745.1:0-276 GCF_003011945.1 Halomonas sp. ND22Bw
AGTTATCGTCCAGTTGGCTCCAGCGATCTGTTTCGCGAACTGAGCGTTCCGTTGATAAAGCATCCGGGGATGTCGTTGCGTCTGGTTTATCAGGATCCGATGGGCAACTATTTCCATTCGTTGATGACCACCGCGCCGCTCACGGGGGCGATTGGCTTTATCATTGTTATGCTCTTCCTGGCGGTACGCTGGTTACAACGGCAACTTGCCGGGCAAGAATTGCTGGAAACCCGGGCTACTCGTATCTTAAACGGTGAGCGTGGCTCTAATGTGTTG
>NZ_PXWD01000746.1:0-276 GCF_003011945.1 Halomonas sp. ND22Bw
ATGCTGGGCGACCGCGAGAAAAGTCACTGATGCGCAGAGGCGCGTAGGGAGACTCGTCCGGCTACGGCGCGGGAAATGGCCAAAGTCGAGCTTAGCGCTCGCAGGCGTCAGGAACATCCCCGGAGTATATCGGTTAGCCCCACGACACAGCAGTGCCCTAGCGCGGCACATCGGGAAGCCGGTCACTCCATCGAATAGACTGCCCTTGATCGGGACCGCGATGCCGTGTGCATCCGAGGAGCATCCATGGCCGAAGCCGTCGCCGATTTCTTCTGG
>NZ_PXWD01000747.1:0-276 GCF_003011945.1 Halomonas sp. ND22Bw
TCAAATTTGGTAAATCTTTGAATTAATGAAGCATATCTAAGCCCATCCTTTGTCTATTGTTAAAATATTTTGATTTTCCTTCTGATTTTTGTATATATGTACATATATATATGTGTACCTTTTTTATCCTTTTTTGAATATTGTTGCATGCATATTTATTATACTGAACATATCGATATTTTACTTGTTTTCACAGAATATTTGGAGATTTTGTTTGTTTTCACCGAGCACTTGGGTAGTTCAAAGAATTATGTTCTTATAATGAGATACTGTAAT
>NZ_PXWD01000748.1:0-276 GCF_003011945.1 Halomonas sp. ND22Bw
ATGGCCACCGCTCTGGATCAGATCGAGGGTTTCCGGACGCATGCGCACCCGGGCTTCGGCGGTGGCTTCACGGAAGGTCACCTGCTTGTCGGTGACATCGACCATGTTGGCACGGCCTTGGGAATCGAGATGGGTCAGCACGGCATGACTCCTGGAAAAGACCTGCCATTGTAGACCCGCGGTTGGGGATTTGATCCCCGCCCGTGACCGGACGGGGATCGGGGGAGTTACAGATGGGCCTCGGCGTATTCGGCGAGGACGGAACGGGGCACGCCC
>NZ_PXWD01000749.1:0-276 GCF_003011945.1 Halomonas sp. ND22Bw
GCTTCAAGCCGCCTTCCGACGCCTTGATCACAATGCTCACCGACGTTCGAAGGCGGGCCTGACCCGTCTTCGAACACTCCCTCTAACCCGCATATTATCTGGAGTGAAATCATGGAAAACCGAAGGAAACCTGCGTCTCTCGCCGCCACGCTCGACATAAACTGCGACTGCAAAGAAGCGGTCTAATGTGGAGCTCCACATTAGACATACTCGCGCGGCGAGAGGTCGATGTCGAGGTCGGCGCGTTCGTCGGGTGAGAGCTCTCCCAGGCGCCGG
>NZ_PXWD01000750.1:0-276 GCF_003011945.1 Halomonas sp. ND22Bw
TGCCCTGTACGAAGGGCGTCCGACGGGGTCTGTGCTGGTCAATGAGTGGCTGGCCCAGAGATCGGTGATGGGCATCCGCCCCTGAACGGCGAGGATGCGGCCCCGCCGGTTCCCGGTCCGTTCGCTGCGCTCTCTACCCGGATCGAGTGGCCGCTAGTCGCGGCCACAGGCCCCACGCGCGTCGATTACGCATCGTTTCACGGCACCCTGCCCGTCAACGGCTTCGCCGTTCCCCTCCGCGCCGGCAAGAGCCGTCGCTCCGGTGACTGGCCGGGG
>NZ_PXWD01000751.1:0-276 GCF_003011945.1 Halomonas sp. ND22Bw
CTTCTTCCAGGCTTTTCGCGACGGCCTCGCCGTGGGGGCCGAGCGCAGCGACCCGCGCATCTGCCTGCTCACCTCCGGGGTGTTCAGCTCGACCTACGTGGAGCAAGCCGCGCTCGCCCGCTACCTCGGCCTGCTCCTGGTGGAGGGCGACGACCTCGTGATGCAGGACGGCGCCCTGCACATCCGCACGGTGTCGGGCCTCAAGCGGGCGGACGTGCTTTGGCGGCGCATCGATTCCGACTACATCGACCCCCTCGAACTCAACCCGGCCTCGCG
>NZ_PXWD01000752.1:0-276 GCF_003011945.1 Halomonas sp. ND22Bw
TGATACGCGCGGGTCAACATTTCGGCGACGCACACGGGCTTGTCACCGTGTTCTCGTTCGAACGTCTGCGTCACCGTGATCTGGACACCGCCGTTGATCGGTTCGACTTTGCTCAACGTCGCGCGCATGCGGACACGAGAGCCGACCGGAAGCGGAGCAGGCAACCTGACCTTGTCGAATCCGCAGTTGAGAGCAAACGCAAAACCTTCGAGCGAGAACATTGCGTACGAGAACTTGGGGCCGAGTGAGAGCGTGTAGTTGCCGTGCGCGATGGTT
>NZ_PXWD01000753.1:0-276 GCF_003011945.1 Halomonas sp. ND22Bw
GCGCCGACGAAACCTGCACCGGCGACTCCGCACGTCGTGCCGGCAACGAGTTCTTGTTCCAGCAGCTCGCGATGCAGAACATCGAGATGCTCAATTCGGTCTTCGACGGTATCGAGCAGAAGAAGCGCAAGATCGTCGTCACCTGTGCGCACTGCTTCAACGCCCTCGGCAACGAGTACCCGGAGGTGGGCGGCGACTACGAGGTCGTGCACCACACTCAGCTGCTCAACCGTCTGGTGCGCCAGAAGAAGCTGATCCCGGTTGCGTCCGTGAGCG
>NZ_PXWD01000075.1:0-565 GCF_003011945.1 Halomonas sp. ND22Bw
CGGGGGTGGCAACGCTGGTCTCGCGCGGCGACAGCCTCGCGAAAGCGTCGACCGCCGCCGTCGCCAGCCCTGAGGATGCGGCTCTGGGCCGGCGGATGGCGACGGAGCGTTGCGCAGGATGCCACATGGATGATGCCCGGCTGGTCGGGCCGTCCTGGACGGCCATCTCTCGACGCTACGACGCGGGCTCGACCCAGGCGTCCCGCGATCTCTGCCTCCCGCGTCTCGTCTCTGCGGTCGGGCATCCGAGCCCGGGCTGGGACGGCTATCAACCAGGTCCACAACTCGAACTGAGCCTCGATGAGCGAAGCGCGCTGGCGGCCTTCATCATCGAGGCGGGACGCGGCGCGAGTGCAAGCGGAGGCAGATCGTGACCGCCGGCATCCTCTCGCCAACGAACGCCGTCCGGAGCAAGCCTCAGCGCGACGGCACGGCGCCGCCCACCGTCGAGCACGACCTGATCCGCGCCCACGGCCTCGCCGCGGTCATCACCCTGCTGATCTCGGCGGTGTTCGGCACGCTGGTCGCGGTGAAGTTCACCTTCCCCGACTTCCTCGGCGGATCC
>NZ_PXWD01000754.1:0-276 GCF_003011945.1 Halomonas sp. ND22Bw
GGCGCTCCTCCTGGGGACGGGGCGCTTCGACGGATCGGCGCCCCTCTGGGCCGGCCTCGCCTGGTCGATCCTCGTCAATTCCGTGGCGGGGATCCTGCTGCTCCTCGCCCTGATCCGGCGCGGGGCGGTGGCGGGGGTCGCCGCGCTCCTGTTCCTGGTGCCGCCGGTCTCCGCCCTGATGGCCTATGGCCTGTTCGGCGAGGCGCTGGAGCCGGTGCAGATGGGCGGCATGGCCATCGCGATTCTCGGGGTCGCCATCGCGAGCCGGGGGTGATT
>NZ_PXWD01000755.1:0-276 GCF_003011945.1 Halomonas sp. ND22Bw
GTTATCTCTCCTGGAACAATCTGGGTAATGTGCTGAGCGAGATGGGTGAGCTGGATGCGGCGCTGAAGAGCTACGAGAAGGCGCACAAGGCCAACCCTGCTGCCACGGGGCCCTTTTCCAATCTTATCACGGCACACCATTACCACCCCGACAAGGACAAGCTTGAAATCCTGAAGCTTTGCAAGAGCTGGGGGAACACATTCGCTTCCCGATTGAAAGAGCAGGCAGTGGAGACCGATCGCCAGCCTGGAAAGACATTGCGGATCGGGATGATAT
>NZ_PXWD01000756.1:0-276 GCF_003011945.1 Halomonas sp. ND22Bw
TGGGCCGTCTGCTGCGCGGTGGCGCGCTGCTCCGGCGTGACGGGGTAGTTCTGCGCCAGCGCCGCGCTGCCGAAACCGATCGCGATGACGGTCGCCAGCGCGGTGAGAAGGGCCGGCCGGCGGCGTTGGATGCGGAGTTTGTTCATGGTTGGTTCGATGGTCACGCAGTCGCCACGCCGGGCGTACGAATCCTCACAATTTGCAACGAATTTTGCGCTGAAGCCCTTGAATGGGCAACGCTTATCGCGTCAGCGAGCGGCGGCGCTGCCTGGAATT
>NZ_PXWD01000757.1:0-276 GCF_003011945.1 Halomonas sp. ND22Bw
CGGCGAACTGAAGTCTCTTGAAAACAGTCGCTTATCAGGCTGCAGCGACCATCTTCCGGCCTGAAAGCGCGACGCAAGCAGACTGATCTCCGACGACAACGGAGATTTCGATGAGCGACGACTTCAGCGCGCGTCTGGCCCTGCCTTATCTGGCGGCGGGGCAGATGCAGAAACATGTGACCCTGAACACGGCCCTGACGCGGCTGGACGCCCTGTTGCAGACGGCCGCAGTCAGCCGCACGACGACGGTCCAGCCGGGCGATCCGGCGGATGGCG
>NZ_PXWD01000758.1:0-276 GCF_003011945.1 Halomonas sp. ND22Bw
AAAACGCGGCCGGCCAGGTCGAAGGTCGAGCCGTGGCACGGGCAGAGGAAGCCGCCTTCCCAGTTGTCGGGCAGCGAAGGCTGCGGACCGGCCTGGAGCCGGTCGATGGGCGAGCAGCCGAGGTGCGTGCAGATGCCGACGACCACCAGCACTTCGGGCTTGATGGAGCGGTTTTCGTTGCGGGCGTATTCGGGCGTGAACTCGGCCGGATTGCGCTCGGACTTCGGGTCGGCCAGCTGGCCGTCCAGCTTCGGGAGTTCGGCGATCTGCTGCGGC
>NZ_PXWD01000759.1:0-276 GCF_003011945.1 Halomonas sp. ND22Bw
AGCCCGGGGCTGTTGATGGCCGCGACCGACAGGCCCGTGCCGGCGAGTTCGGCCTCGGCGGCTTCGCGCGACAGGCGCACCGACAGCATGGTGCCGCGCGGCAGTGCGCCCATCAGGCGGCCGCGCGCCGCGATGAGCCGGATGCCATCCTCCAGCGAGAACACGCCCGCCAGCACCGCGCAGACGTACTCGCCGATGCTGTGCCCGGCCAGCGTCGCCGGCCGCAGGCCCCAGCTCAGCCACAGGGTGGCCAGCGAATACTGGATGCAGAACATC
>NZ_PXWD01000760.1:0-276 GCF_003011945.1 Halomonas sp. ND22Bw
GCGGCTGGATCACGGCGTAGCCGGACGCGGCGAAGAACTGCACCAGCCAGTCGAATCCCCATTCGTCGCGGTACGACGGCCCGCCGTGCGGCATCACGATCGCGGGCAGCCCCCTGGCCGCGCCGCCCGGCGGCAGCGTCAGATAGGCGGGCACCATCGTCCCGTCGGCGGCGGGGAAGCGCACCGCCTTCATCTCGCCCATCGCCACGCCGTCCAACGCCGGGCGCGCGCCGACCAGCGCGTCCAGCCGGCGCGGCGCCTTGGTGAAACGGTAAT
>NZ_PXWD01000761.1:0-276 GCF_003011945.1 Halomonas sp. ND22Bw
GAGACTGAATCCGGAGAAGCCCATCGCGGCGGTGGCGAGGACCAAAGGCATACCTGTAGAGCGCAGTACCATGCGCTGATCACCTACTAATGCAACAAGACCGACGATCTTGGGGCCGCCTCGACTAGGCAGCTCAACGATTCTTCCTCAGCCCGCCGCCATCGCCAAATGGACGGCGCAGCCGAGCGACGGCGAGAAGTCAGTTGGTGCGGTCCACCAAGTCTGAGCAGACCTTGAGCAGCGCATCCTTCGCCGGGCCCTCGGGCAGCGGGGCGA
>NZ_PXWD01000076.1:0-555 GCF_003011945.1 Halomonas sp. ND22Bw
AGCATCGGCGGCTGGCCGAGCGGCCAGGGGTTGGCGTCATCGATGCGCACCCACTGGCGAGTAACGGGCGCACCGTCGTCCTGCCACGCACCGCGTGCCAAGGCCTCCTTCAATGAGAAGACATGATCGACATGCCCACCGAGCGCCGCGTAGTCCTCGAGCCGCATGCTGAATTCGATGGGCGCGACGATGGCCGGCGTAGGCACGGTACCGAAGCTGTTGTCGGGCATGCGCATGACGTCGACCATCACGGTGATCCCGCCACCCGGCCACACATAGGCCGGCGCACCGCCGCAGGTCACGTTGACCAGCGCGCGCTTGATAGCACGGGTGAGCAGCACCGGGTTCTCGGTGACGCCCGCGCGCAGGCTGCCGCCGGCGCCGCCGAGGAAGAGCACGGTGCACAGCGAGGGCTCGCAGTTCTCGCCGATGCGCTCGACGATGCGGCGCACTTGCGGCGGCATCGGCTGCTCGACCGGCACCAGCGCATCGTCGAGCACGCCGTATTTTGCGGTATGCAGGGCACCACCGATCAGCAGCGCCCCGACCAGGAAC
>NZ_PXWD01000762.1:0-275 GCF_003011945.1 Halomonas sp. ND22Bw
GCATCACCAAGGCGATCGAGGTGTCGGCGCAGGTGCGCAACCTGACGAACGATCGCTACGAATATGTCTGGTATGACGGCACGCAGCGCCTGCACGCGCCCGCCGATCCGCGCAGCGTCTTCGGTGCGGTTCGAGCGCGGTTCTGATGATGCGGGCGCGGGCGGCAGACCTTGGGCGATCATGGCGGATCTGGGTCCGGCGGGTGCATCTGTGGCTGGGGCTGTCGCTCGGCCTCCTGTTCGTCGTGATCGGCCTGACCGGATCGGCGCTGGTCT
>NZ_PXWD01000763.1:0-275 GCF_003011945.1 Halomonas sp. ND22Bw
AGGATGGGGGAAGCACTCATGGGTTCAGATTAACACACTGTGTTGGCTTGTCGATTTCCTCCGGGCGAGAGGCGCGCTACAAGGCTCGGCGTTGCACGGAACGGCTCAGATCGCCTGACGTTCAGCAGCCTCTCTCGCTTTTTTCGCCTGGATCGGTCGCCCCCATGAAACTGCGCGTGCGCGCCGAGCTCGTCTATCGTTTCGATCCGCCGACGGACGCCATCTCCAAGATCCAGGTCGCGCACTGGCCGGGCCAGGACATTCTGGAGGAAAGC
>NZ_PXWD01000764.1:0-275 GCF_003011945.1 Halomonas sp. ND22Bw
CTGGGGTGGGACTTCAGGCCGGGATAGTGGACGACCTTGACCGCCGGGTGGGCGTCCAGAAGCTCGGCGATCTTGCCGGCCGTGGCCTGTTGCCGCTCGATGCGGGCGAACAGGGTGCGCACGCCGCGCAGGGTCAGATAGGCGTCGAAGGGCGAGCCGGTGACGCCGGTGCAGTTGGCCCACCAGGCCAGGGTCTGATGATCCTCGGCGTCGGCCGAGATGACCGCGCCGCCGACCACGTCGGAATGGCCGTTGATGAACTTGGTCGTGGAGTG
>NZ_PXWD01000765.1:0-275 GCF_003011945.1 Halomonas sp. ND22Bw
CGAACTCAGGGATTTCACCGAGCAATGGAATCAGCAGATTGATAAAAAGGGCGGCTCAATGACGACCAGAAAGCTAGCTCCTGACGAGCAGCGTCAGTCTGACGAATGGAAAAGAAAACAACGACGTGAGAACCCGAAATGCTGCGAAGGTGGAAAAGTTGCGGGCCATCCGCCTGACGCGGCTGCTGGTGGTGACATCGTGCCAGATGCACCAATGTGGCAAGATCCGCGAGTAAACTCTTATGTAGGGGGCATTGTGAGGGGACTGGGACCAG
>NZ_PXWD01000766.1:0-275 GCF_003011945.1 Halomonas sp. ND22Bw
GCCGCCGGGTCGAAGACGGTGGAGCAGTCGTCCAGAATTCGGCCGCCCAGATGGTCGGCGGCGGGGCAGGGGCCGGCCGTCCGGTGCTGGCGCGTGTCCAGCACATGGACGGTGGCCAGGTCGCCAAAGCCGAAACGCCGGTACAGACGCACGCCGCCGTCGCGCCGCAGGGCGCTGGGCCGCAACGGCATATGTTCGAAATAGGCCTGATAGGCCGCCGCCCTTCGGCGCAGGAAGGCGGCCGGATCGGCGGTGACGCCGGCGGTGTCGCCGCC
>NZ_PXWD01000767.1:0-275 GCF_003011945.1 Halomonas sp. ND22Bw
GCCCGTCCGTCTGAGCGGCCTGCTGGACGCCGGCCAGTTCGACGGGGTCTCCGACGGGAGTACCAGTTCCGTGTCCTTCGACGAAGGCAACCTCGCTGGCCGCGAATCCCGCTCGCGAGTATGCGCGACGGATCATCTCGGCCTGAGTTTCGGCGCGGGGCTTGGTGATTCCACCCTTGCCATCGGTGGAGATGCCCCAGCCGCGAATCGTCGCGTACACGTAGTCGCCGTCCGCCCTGGCGTCCTCGAGTCGTTTCAAGGCCACGAATCCGCAA
>NZ_PXWD01000768.1:0-275 GCF_003011945.1 Halomonas sp. ND22Bw
GAACAGAGCCGCAGTGGAGACTCCGTGATTGACCATGTACAGCGCGGAACCCGCCTGGCTCTGGCTGGTCATCGCGAAGATTCCGAGAATGATGAAGCCGAAGTGCGAAATCGACGTGTAGGCGATCAGTCTCATGACGTCTGTTTGCGCGATCGCCAGTATTGCGCCGTAGACGATCCCGAAAACGGCGAGCGTGATGATCCACGGTGCAAAAGTCGACGACGACTCCGGGAACAGCTGCAGGCAGTAGCGAATCATCGCGAACGTGCCCACCT
>NZ_PXWD01000769.1:0-275 GCF_003011945.1 Halomonas sp. ND22Bw
GATCCTGCACCCGTTCCGCGGCTGAGGGATTATCGGCGGCGATGAAGCCGTAGGCGTCGAGCAAGTCGGCCAGCGCCTCATCGGTCCAATCAACCCTCATCCCCCTCGGGCGGCCCGTTGCGCAGCAAGCGCTGCGACCACCTCCTCGTGCGAGTGGACCCGGCCTTCCGCCAAGGATTTCAACCCCTGCTTCACCGCCGCCGCGAAGGCCGCCTCCTCGTCTGCGGAGACGAAAGGCGCGGCCTCTTCTTCCACCGCCATGTCCAGCACCGCCA
>NZ_PXWD01000770.1:0-275 GCF_003011945.1 Halomonas sp. ND22Bw
CGGCGCCGTCCACAATGATGCCGAAATCGAGCGCTCCCAAACTCATCAAATTCGCGCTGACCTTTTGGTTCACCATACCCGTGAACGTGAAGAGCATCGACAGCGGGATCACCAGGGCCGTGATCAGCGCCGCGCGAATATTCCCGAGGAACAGGAACAGCACGACGATCACGAGCACTGCGCCCTCGAGCAGGTTCTTCTTGACAGTGCTAATTGCCTTGTCGACCAGGACAGTGCGGTCGTAGACGGTGATTGCCTCCACGCCCTCAGGCAGC
>NZ_PXWD01000771.1:0-275 GCF_003011945.1 Halomonas sp. ND22Bw
GGTTCTGAACTGCCAGGCGGCGGGCATCGCCGCCTCCTGCGCGGCTCCGAACGCGGTCTATCAGTACTCGCAACTGCAAAGCGCCAGCACGGTCGCCGGTTCGCCGTTGGCTGGCGAGGCGCGCCGTCCGAACGCCCAACTTCCGGCCTCGACCTGGCAGATCAAGCTGGGCGCCCGCATCTCCTTCTAAGAAGGATAGGTGCTCTAGAAACAACGAAGGGCGGTCCGTTCGCGGGCCGCCCTTTTTGTTTGTCTCGGGCCTGGCGTTGAAGTCG
>NZ_PXWD01000077.1:0-552 GCF_003011945.1 Halomonas sp. ND22Bw
TCGTCGCTGAAGATCGAAGACCCCCGCCTGCCCTTCATGATGGCCCGCCCAGGCATCACGGACGCCGCGCCCGAGGCCGAACGCCCATTCGTCTATCTGCATCCGAAGGCTGGCACGGTCCTGATGTGGGAAAGCTGGCTGCGGCACGAGGTGCCGACCAACCAGGCCAAAGCCGACCGCATTTCGATCAGCTTCAACTACGCCTGAACGGAACGGCCGACCTCTTCATGCGCCCGAGAACGCCTCCTGGGTTCCGGGCTCGCCCTTCGGACGCCCCGGAATGACGGCAGAAGAGGATCACACCGTCCAACTGGCCTTGCGCTTTTCCAGGAAGGCCATCACGCCCTCGCGGCCTTCGTCCGACACGCGGGCGCGGGCGATGCGTTTGGCGGTTTCGTCCATGAGGCCGTTGTCGATCTTGTGGTGGGCGATGTCGTTGACCAAGCGCTTGGCCTCGCCCATCGCGCCCGGCGCATTGTTGGTCAGGCTGTCGCTCAGCATCGAGATGAACTCGTCCACCGAACCTTCGGGCAGCACGAGGTCGATCAGGCC
>NZ_PXWD01000772.1:0-275 GCF_003011945.1 Halomonas sp. ND22Bw
AACCTGTTCCAGAATCCGGTGGTGCCCTATCACGACTACACCGCCGGCAAGGCCGCGCTCCTCTCGTTGACCCGCACGCTGTCCCATGACCTGGGGCCCGACAATATCACCGTGAACATGATCTCCGGCGGTCTCCTGCGCACCACCGATGCGTCGAGCGCGACCCCGGAGGCGGTCTTCGAGCTGATCGCGCAGAACACGCCGCTGCGTCGGGTGACCACGCCGGAGGAGTTCGCCGACGCGGCCTTGTTCTTCGCCTCGCCCTGGGCGAGGGC
>NZ_PXWD01000773.1:0-275 GCF_003011945.1 Halomonas sp. ND22Bw
CGACCGTTCCGAAGAGCCTGTCCAGCGTCACCGTCGCGCGTGACTCGCTGGTCGTGGTCGTTCATCCGGATCATCCATGGGCGCGTCGACGAAAGCCGCTGACCGTCGCCGAACTGGCAGCGACGCCGCTGCTGGTGCGCGAGCCCGGATCGGGAACCAGAACGACTCTCGACCTGGCGTTACACGAATACGAGCGCGGTGCACCGTTGTTGGAACTGGGTAGTTCGGCCGCGATTCGAACCAGCGTGCTCGGTGGCGTCGGCCCGGCGGTACTG
>NZ_PXWD01000774.1:0-275 GCF_003011945.1 Halomonas sp. ND22Bw
CGTATTGATCGCCATCAGTTCATCAGGCGCCTCACCAAACATTGTTTCGGCCGTTAGGACAGCTAAAGCCCTAGGCATGAAGGTGATAGGATTGACTGGCTTCGATGGCGGACACACCGCTATAGAAGCTGATATTTCGCTTCATGTCACAGCCAACAATTATGGCGTCATAGAAGATGTCCACCAATCCCTAATGCACGTTCTTGCGCAGAGCCTGAGAATGGGGGCGCTCATCTCTCACACAGATCTGGGTCGCATTCGTTTTTGAAGAATTG
>NZ_PXWD01000775.1:0-275 GCF_003011945.1 Halomonas sp. ND22Bw
CTTCGTCGCGCTGCAGGCGAAGTTCACCGGCGGCGAGGACGGCCTGCAGGGCGTGCCACGCGGCAAGCTGTTCGGCGTGATCGACCTGTCGAACGACCTCACGATGTACTACGTCGCGCTGGTCATCGTGGTGGTGGCTTTCCTGCTGATCGTTCGCACCATCCATTCGCCCTTCGGCCAGGTGCTCAAGGGCATCAAGGAGAACGAGCCACGCGCCCTGTCGCTGGGCTACGACGTGAGCCGCTTCAAGCTGCTGGCCTTCGTCATCTCGGCCG
>NZ_PXWD01000776.1:0-275 GCF_003011945.1 Halomonas sp. ND22Bw
ACACCAGCCCGCGGCAAGCCGTGCTGTCGCGATAGAAGGCGCAGATCGCGGCATCGCGCATCCGGTCGCCCCGCGCCTCCACCTCGGCATGATGCGCATCCAGCGCGGCGGACAGCGCGTTCCACGCCGCGTCCAGCGCCTCCAGCGTGAATCCCTCGGCCACCTCCGGCACCGCAGCGCCGCCCTCCGCCAGCAGTGCGCGCATCGCGGCGATATCGGCGATCCGCCACGCCGCCGCCTGCCCGGCCTCCTGCGCGGCCAGCATCGCCAGCAAC
>NZ_PXWD01000777.1:0-275 GCF_003011945.1 Halomonas sp. ND22Bw
ATCCCATTTAAGTTGGGCCAGCCTTTTTTTAGGGTTCCATACTTTGGGTCTTTATGTTCATAATGATGTCATGCTTGCTTTTGGCACTCCGGAGAAACAAATCTTGATTGAACCTATATTTGCTCAATGGATACAATCCGCTCATGGTAAAACTTCATATGGCTTCGATGTACTTTTATCTTCAACGAATGGCCCAGCATTCAATGCGGGTCGAAGTATATGGTTGCCCGGCTGGTTAAATGCTATTAATGAGAATAGTAATTCACTATTCTTAA
>NZ_PXWD01000778.1:0-275 GCF_003011945.1 Halomonas sp. ND22Bw
ATTCCTCGGCCAAGCGCGAAAACCTGTGGCGGGCGGTCTTCACCGAACAGTATCCTTCCCTGGCCGGCGTCGACATGACCCCTGGCCGCCGACCGTCGGCCTACGCCGTCTATGACACCGGCAACCCGGCCAGTCAGCCGCTGCAGGATTATCGCCCGGCCCAGGCGGACGGCGGCGACCTGTCGGACGAACTGACCTCGGCCCGGTTCGACGCCATCCGTTACCTGGGCGACAGCGGGATCACGGAACTGTCGTTCGGCGCGCGCGTGACCGAC
>NZ_PXWD01000779.1:0-275 GCF_003011945.1 Halomonas sp. ND22Bw
CTTCGCTGTCCTCAGTCCAGTCTCAAAGCATTCCTTCATGATAGCCTGCAACTTCCCGTCCACTTCCTCTGCAGTCCACGTCAGTCTCTGGGAGTTCTGAGCCATCTCCAACCCACTGACTGCAACTCCTCCCGCATTTGCTGCTTTTCCAGGCGCGTACCACACTGCGCCCTGATCACGCTTATGTTCATTTCTGTGCGCCTCAAAGTGCTCAATGGCGTCCAACGTGCAGCCCATGTTGGATCCTTCGGCGACAAAGCGTGCGCCGTTAGCCA
>NZ_PXWD01000780.1:0-275 GCF_003011945.1 Halomonas sp. ND22Bw
GTTGTACGACCTCGGTGTCCGGCAGATGCTCGTCACGCACAAGTTCGACAACGCCCTCGGCGGTGCCCGTTTCGACGGCGGAGTCACCGGGGTGGCCGTCAACATCGGCAACTACCTGGGCACCGGGGAGTTCTGGCAGTCGGAACCATGCACCGGCGTTGCCGAGGACAATGTGCTGCCCACCAAGGTCGACGGCGCACAGAATCTTCTCGCGGTACTCCCACCCGGAGTGACGCTTCCGGTGTACCCCTCTGGTCCGCAATGCAATTCGCACG
>NZ_PXWD01000078.1:0-552 GCF_003011945.1 Halomonas sp. ND22Bw
AGCCATCGCAATGCCGCTGGTTCATCTCCAACGAATCCAGCCGCTTGCGGATTTATGTCCCCCTTCTCCCATACCCCCTCCAAAACGCGCGTACTCTACTCCCGTCTCGTCGCACCGGAGGGCTCGCTTAGCCTGCGACCTTGCGGCGGCGGGAGCGGATGGAACGGGAGCGGGTCTGAAACGGCTCGCGCCGGTGGCGACACACGGTGCGCCGTCGGAGGGTCGAGGGGGATACTCGATCGTACTCGGGACGGGGTTCGCAGACTCCGCCGACCCGTCGCAGGCTTATGGGGTTAGGCGATAAGACCGCCACCGCTCGACGCCCCGAGCTTGCAGAACAATCATTCGCGCGGAGCGTCGAACTTCGTCGAAACGGTACTCTCTAATCACACTCCGGGCGAAGGCCCGGCGCTCCGCCCAGCCCTCCACCAACTTCGCTGCGATTGCGCGAGGGCGAAGATGCTTGTCCTAGCCTCCATGGAACGGCGCCCCGTCGCCGCACCCGGTTCAAATCGTCGTCGAAGCGGCCTATGTGGGCGGCTTCGTCACGGA